>NZ_JPIK01000024.1 GCF_000717475.1 Desulfonatronum thiodismutans | reverse complement strand
CCGCAAGACGGTCTGCACGGGTGTGGAGATGTTCCGCAAGCTGCTGGACCAGGGCCAGGCCGGCGACAACATCGGCGCGCTCTTGCGCGGCGTGAAGCGCGAGGACGTGGAACGCGGGCAGGTTTTGGCCGCACCCAAGTCCATCACCCCGCACCGCAGATTCGTGGCCGAGGTATACGTCTTGTCCAAGGAAGAAGGCGGTCGTCACACTCCGTTCTTCAGCGGGTATCGTCCGCAGTTCTATTTTCGGACCACGGACATCACCGGCGTGGTGACCCTGGCGGAGGGCGTGGAAATGGTCATGCCCGGGGACAACGCGACCTTCAACGTGGAGTTGATCGCCCCCATTGCCATGGAACTGGGCGTGCGCTTCGCCATCCGTGAAGGCGGCCGGACCGTCGGTGCCGGCGTCATCTCCGAAATCGTCGAATAGGGTATGACCATGAACAGCGATCGCATCAGGATCAAACTTAAGGCCTTTGACTACAGAATCTTGGACAAGGCCGTGGCCGAGATCGTCGACACGGCGCGGAACACTGGAGCCGGACTTGCCGGGCCGATTCCCATTCCGACTAATATCCACAAGTATACCGTGAATAGGTCCGTGCACGTGGATAAGAAGTCTCGGGAACAGTTCGAGGTCCGGGTTCACAAACGACTCCTGGACATTCTGGAGCCGACGCAACAAACCGTGGACGCTTTGGGGAAACTGAATCTTCCCGCAGGCGTCGACGTGGAAATCAAGTTATAACGGGGGCAAGTCATGTCGAATACACTGGGAATCCTTGGCCGAAAGCTGGGAATGAGCCGAATTTTCGGGAGCGACGGAATGGTCATCCCGGTAACGGTGATCCAGGCCGGGCCGTGCCCCATTGTCCAGGTCAAGGAACGCGCGAGGGACGGGTATTCCGCTTTGCAGATCGGTTATGAGGAATCCCGACCCAATAAGTTGAACAAGCCGCTGAGAGGCCATTTGGACAAGTCTGGCAGTGGTTATTATCGGCACCTGCGCGAATTTCGTCTCGAATCCGTTGACGGATTCGAGGTTGGACAGGCTCTGGGGTTGGAGATGTTCACGCCTGGTGAAAAGGTTAAGATCACCGGCAACTCCAAAGGCAAAGGTTTTGCCGGCGTTGTGAAGCGCTGGGGGTTTCGCGGTGGATCAGCATCTCACGGCGCGGAAAAAATTCATCGCAACGCGGGATCCATTGGGTGCAACACCAAGCCCGGGCGCGTCATCAAAGGAAAGAAGATGGCCGGCCATATGGGAGACCGCAAGACTTCATACAAGAATATTGAGGTCGTGGCCGTCCGTGCGGGGGACAATTTACTGCTGGTTAAAGGGCAGATCCCCGGGCCGAAGAACGGGCTTGTGATTGTCAGAAAGCAACAGGCGTAAAGAAGAAAAGGTGGATGAAATGGCTGTGGTCGATATTTTTAATCAGCAGCGACAGGTTGTGGGTGAATTGACGCTGGATCCCGACGTTTTCGAGGTTGAAGCGCGCCCAGAGATTCTCCATTTGGTGGTAAGGTCGCATTTGGCCGCGAGGCGCTCTGGAACCGTTGGCGTAAAGACCAGGTCCACTATTCGCGGTGGCGGAAAAAAGCCCTGGCGACAAAAAGGAACAGGCAGGGCGCGCGCTGGCTCGAATCGGTCGCCTCTGTGGCGTTCCGGCGCGGTCACTCATGGCCCCACGGCCAGAGATTACTCTTTCAAGGTCAATAAAAAGGTTCAAAAGTTGGCCATGCGAATGGCCCTTTCCGCTCGACTGGCCGACAAGAATCTGACCGTGGTCGACAACATTGGTCTTGAAGAAATCAAAACCAAGACGTTTAATCAGTTCGTGCAGCTGTTTGATATGCCGAAGGCCTTGATTGTTCTTTCGGAAGTGGATAACAAGCTTACGCTTTCCTCCCGGAACATTCCCGGAGTCTCCGTAAGGACCGCTGACGGCGTCAACGTCTATGAGGTGTTGCGTCACCCGCGGCTGATGGTTTCCGCCGCTGCCGTCGAGTCACTTCTGAAAAGGTTGAAATAACCATGAACTACACGCAAATTTTGCTACGGCCGCATGTTTCCGAAAAGGCGACGTTGATCAAAAGCGCGGCCAACCAAGTAGTCTTTCAGGTCCATCCTTCCGCCAACAAGATTGAAGTCAAGAAAGCGGTTCAGGATGCCTTTGACGTGAAGGTCAGCAAGGTCAACATCGCGCGAAAAAAGACGCTCACCCAACGCAAGGCCAATCGTCGGCTCGTTCGCGACACCGGTTTCCGGAAAGCTTATGTGACCCTTGCCGAAGGCGAGAAAATCGATTTCTTTGAAGGGGTCTAACCAATGTCTATACGTAAGCTCAAGCCGACTTCTCCTGGAACGCGTTTTCAATCCGTATCGGAGTTCGGTGAGATCAATCGCGGCAAGCCTGAAAAGTCGTTAACAAAAGGACGCGCCAAAAAAAGCGGACGAAACAATCTTGGGCGGATTACTTCCCGGCGAAGAGGTTCCGGTCATAAAAGGCGTTTTCGGGTCATCGATTTCAAGCGAGATAAATTTGATGTTCAGGCTAAAGTGGCTTTCATTGAGTACGACCCGAACCGTAGCGCACGCATTGCCCTGCTGCATTATGCCGATGGTGAGAAGCGCTATATTTTAGCCCCTGACGGGGTTAAAATCGGGGATACCATCGTCGCCGGCAACGAGGCTGATATCTTCCCGGGTAACGCTATGTACTTGTCGAGAATTCCCGTTGGAACGATCATCCATAACGTGGAGATGACTCCGGGCAAGGGAGGCCAGCTTTGCCGCAGCGCAGGGACCTACGCGCAACTCGTGGCTAAGGAAGAAAAGTATGCCTTGCTTCGCCTTCCTTCAGGTGAAGTGCGTAAAATTCTGGCAACCTGTCGGGCGACCGTGGGGCAGGTCGGCAACACGGACCACGAACAGGTTTCCATCGGAAAAGCCGGACGAAATCGCTGGCTTGGTCGACGACCCAAGGTTCGGGGCGTGGCCATGAACCCGGTCGACCATCCGTTGGGCGGCGGTGAAGGCAAGAGTTCCGGTGGCCGGCATCCCTGTACGCCCTGGGGAAAACCGACCAAGGGCTATAAGACCCGCAATCGCCGGAAGCCGTCGTCGAAGCTTATTGTCAAACGTCGCGGCCAGAAATAGGAGTCTCGGATATGCCACGATCAGTAAAAAAAGGTCCTTTTGTCGACGGGCATGTGCTCAAAAAAGTGACCAAAGCCAATGAAATGAATGATCGGAAAGTGATCAAGACATGGTCACGACGTTCTACGATTGTTCCCGAGATGGTGGGACTTACTTTTGCCGTACATAACGGCAAGAAGTTCATCCCCGTCTTTGTTACGGAAAACATGGTTGGTCATAAGCTTGGTGAGTTTTCACCCACCAGGACCTTTCATGCCCACGCCGGTGGCAAAAAGAGCGCTGTAAAAGGCAAAAAGTAGTTCTGGAGGCTTGTGATCATGGAAGCTAAATCCGTAGCGCGGTTCGTGCGCATCTCCTCACAGAAGGCTCGGCTGGTTGCCGCCAATGTTCGGGGAAAGAATGTCGAGGAAGCACGAAAAATTTTGAAGTTCACTCCGAAAAAGGCCGCCGCCGTGTTGGACAAGGTATTGCATTCCGCCATCGCGAATGCGGAACAGCTCGGGGGTGTGGACGTGGATACCTTATACGTCAAAAACATCATTATTAATGATGGTCCTTCATGGAAACGTATTCGTCCACGGGCCATGGGACGCGCCTATAGGGTCCTGAAACGGACAAGTCATATCACTGTCATTGTTGAGGAAGCGTAGGAGGATAAAGAATTGGGCCAAAAGACGCATCCCATTGGGTTCCGGCTTGGGTATACCAAGAATTGGCAGTCCAGGTGGTTCAGCAAAAAGGATTACGCCGCGTTCGTGCATGAAGATCGCCGTATTCGTATTTTCTTGAAAAAGACCTTATACCATGCTGGTATTTCTAAAATTGAAATTGAAAGAGCCGCAAGTAAGATCAGGCTGATTCTGTTTACCGCGCGCCCTGGTATCGTAATTGGGCGAAAGGGCGTTGAAATCGAGAACTTGCGGGCAACCTTGAAGAAGAAGTTTCAAAAGGACTTTGCCTTGGAAGTCATTGAAATCCGTCGACCGGAGACCGATGCGCAGCTAGTCGCTGAAAACGTTGCATTGCAGCTGGAGCGAAGAGTGGCTTTTCGTCGTGCCATGAAGCGGACCGTTGGATTGGCGAGAAAATTCGGTGCCGAAGGGATCAAGATCAATGTCGCCGGTAGACTGGGCGGCGCTGAAATCGCCCGGAGCGAATGGAATCGTGACGGTCGCGTTCCGTTGCACACCTTGCGGGCCGACATTGATTATGGGCAAGCCATCGCAAAGACCACGTACGGCGTGATCGGCGTGAAGGTTTGGATTTTTAAAGGTGAGATTCTCGACGAGGTGATTCAGTAATGTTGAGTCCCAAAAAAGTTAAATTCCGAAAGCAGCAGAAGAACCGCATCAAGGGCTCGGCCCTGCGCGGCAGCTTGGTGGTTTTCGGCGATATCGGGCTGAAGGCTTTGGAGCCCGGAAAGTTGACCAACCAACAGATCGAGTCCGCCCGTATTGCCATGATGCGGCATATCAAGCGTGGTGGAAAAGTCTGGATCCGGGTTTTCCCCGACAAACCCATTACCGCCAAGCCTGCTGAAACGCGTCAGGGGAAAGGTAAAGGTGCTCCTGTCGGCTGGTGCGCACCTGTCCGTCGCGGTCGAGTTTTGTACGAAATCAAAGGGGTTAGCCTGGAGCTTGCTTCCGAGGCTCTGCGACGAGCTTCCTATAAGTTGCCCATCAAGACCAGTATTGTGTTGCGGGAGGCCTAAGTCATGAAATCTAAAGAACTTCGCGAACTCTCCAGCACGGAACTCAATGAAAAGCTTCTTGAATTTCGAAAAGAACTGTTCAACCTGCGCTTTCAGCATAAAACGGCTCAGTTGGAGAACACGCAACGGTTGCCTTTCGTACGGAAGACCGTGGCCAGAATACTGACGGTATTGTCTGAGCAAAACGCTGGAGCAAAATCATGAACGCTGAGTTGAAACAGAAGACCAAACGAACGGAAGTCGGCGTCGTTCTCAGCAACAAGGCTGAGAAAACCATCGTCGTCTCGGTGAACAAACTGGAAAAGCATCCTCTGTTCAAGAAGTACATCCGACGACGGAAAAAAATGATGGCGCATGATGAACTTAATCAATGCAATATCGGCGACACCGTCGAAATTATTGAAAGCCGACCCTTGAGTAAGCGCAAGTGCTGGCAACTTAAACAAGTACTGCAAAAGGCTGTCTAAGAGGCTATTATGATCCAGGTTCAATCTATGCTCGACGTCGCCGACAACTCTGGCGCTAAGAAGGTTTTCTGTGTCAAAGTACTCGGCGGGAGTCATCGCAGATACGCATCCATTGGCGATATTATCGTCGTTTCCGTCAAGGAAGCCATGCCTCACTCAAAGGTTAAAAAGGGCGAGGTGATGCGAGCCGTCATCGTCCGGACCAAAAAGGAAGTCAACCGACCGGACGGATCCTTCATCCGGTTCGACAACAACTCAGCCGTACTTCTGAACAAGCAGAACGAGCCCGTGGGAACGCGTATTTTCGGGCCGGTCGCTCGGGAGTTGCGATCCAAGAATTTCATGAAAATCGTCTCCTTGGCTCCTGAAGTACTGTAGGTAAGTATCATGAAAAATCGAAAGATCCATAAAAACGACAAGGTCATGATCATGGTGGGAAAGGAAAAGGGAAAGATCGGCAAGGTCTTGAAACTTTTTCCTAAAACAGAACGTATTCTTGTTGAGGGCGTAAATAAGGTCAAACGGCATTCCAAGGGCAATCCGTACAAAGGGGAAGCCGGCGGGATCAAGGAAAAGGAAAATCCTTTGCACTTGTCCAACGTCACGCTTGTTTGTGATAACTGCGCCAAACCCACCAGGGTTGGGTACAAGTTCATTGACGAAGACAAAAAAGTGCGTTTTTGTAAAAAGTGTAACGAAATTATTGCGTAAGGTGCGTCATGTCTAGGCTGCAGGAAATATACAAGAGCAAGGTCGCCCCGGAACTGATGAAGGATTTCGGGTACTCCTCTCCGATGGAGATTCCTAAAATCCAATGCATCAGCCTGAACATCGGCCTTGGTGAAGCTTCTCAAAACAATAAGCTGATCGAAGACGCCGTTTCGGAGCTGACCCAGATCGCAGGGCAGAAGGCCGTTATTACCAGGGCAAAAAAATCCATCGCAGCTTACAAGCTGCGTGAAGGAATGCCGGTCGGTTGCCGCGTCACCTTGCGTCGGGAGCGCATGTGGGACTTTTTGGATAAGTTGGTGTCCTTCTCCTTGCCTCGCGTCCGCGACTTCCGCGGTATTCCTGATCGCGGCTTTGACGGGCGAGGGAACTTCACCATGGGTATCAAGGAACATACCATATTTCCCGAGATCAACATGGATCGAGTCGACAGGGTTAAGGGTATGAACATCACCATCGTGACCACTGCTTCCACCGACAAGGAAGGCAAGGCCCTTCTGCAGTTGTTGGGCATGCCATTTAAAAAATAACGCAAGGAGGATGCTTTGGCTCGCACCGCTCTTAAAATCAAGGCCGCAAGAAAACCAAAATTTTCGACTCGCGCCTATAATCGCTGCCCCTTGTGCGGCCGGTCTCGTGCTTTTTTACGGCATTTTGGAATTTGTCGCATCTGCTTTCGCAATATGTCCCTGGCAGGAGAATTGCCCGGGGTAAGAAAATCTAGTTGGTAAACGAGGTCTGCCCATGTTGCTTAATGATCCCATAGCGGACATGCTTACGCGAATTCGGAACGCCCAAAAGGCCCTGCACAAAGATGTCCACTTCCCCGCGTCTCGGATGACGGAGTCCATTGCCGCTATCCTCAAAGATCATGGTTTTGTTTCAGATGTAGCTCGTGAGGAGCGTAATATCCGCGTTGTCCTCAAATATCTCTCTTCAAAGGGAGCTATTTCCGGATCTCGACGGCTGAGCAAGCCCGGTCTTCGAATTTACGTCGGAGCGAAGGAAATACCCGCCGTTCAAAACGGTCTCGGCATTGCCATCCTTTCCACGCCCAAGGGTGTTTTGGAAGGACGGGCCGCCAGGTCCGAAAATGTCGGCGGTGAACTGCTCTGTGAAGTTTGGTAAGGAGAAGCGATAATGTCACGCATTGGTAAGAATCCGGTTCCGGTGCCCAAGGGCGTCGAGGTCCGTGTCCACAAGGACGTGATCGAAATCAAGGGGCCCAAGGGAGAGTTGAGAACTCCGACCCACTCCAAGATTACGTATGAGTTGAAGGATGATGCCGTGCATCTGAGTCGAGTTGACGATTCTCGGGTCGCCCGAGAGCAGTTCGGTTTGCGGCGAACTCTTCTGGCCAATTCCGTACGTGGAGTGACCGAAGGCTTTCAAAAAATTCTCGAAGTTATCGGCGTCGGTTATAAAGTCGCTGTTGATGGCCCTAAAATCACCCTGAACGTTGGTTTTTCTCATCCAGTCGAGTACAATCTGCCGCAAGGCATGTCCGCCAAGGTCGAGGGAAACAAGCTGACCTTGCAGGGAATCGACAAAGAGCAGGTCGGCGAAGTGGCCGCGCAAATACGTCGTTTCCGCCCGCCTGAGCCGTTCAAAGGCAAGGGTATAAAATACTCAGATGAAGTGATTCGGCGTAAGGCCGGCAAAACAGGTAAAAAGTAGGATTGGTTCATGAAATACACTAAAAATCAAGCCAGAATGCGTCGTAGGCAGCGTATTCGGAAAAAAATTAGTGGTAATGCCCTGTGTCCTCGCTTGGTCGTATTTCGGTCCAACGCATACATCTATGCGCAATTGGTCGATGACGACAATGGCCATACCCTTGCTTCATCTTCATCCTTCATTCTGTCAAAGGACGGCGGCGCGAACGGTTTCACGCGTGACGTGGCCATGCAGGTCGGGAAGGACTTGGCGAGCAAGGCCAAGGAAAAGGATATCCACCAGGCCGTATTTGATCGTGGCGGCTACATCTATCACGGGAAGATCAAGGCTCTTGCCGATGGCGCTCGTGAGGGCGGACTTAAATTCTAATGGGGACCTTCATGGAACAGACGCAGTTAGGGTTCATAGAGAAAATCGTATATCTGAATCGTGTGGCCAAAGTCGTCAAAGGCGGTCGTCGATTCAGCTTTAGTGCTCTTGTCGTGGTCGGCAACGGCAAGGATTCCGTCGGCTATGGCCTCGGCAAGGCCAACGAGGTTCCTGAAGCGATCCGCAAAGCCACGGAAAGAGCGCGGAAGACCATGCAAAAGATCAATCTTGTCGACGGTACCGTCCCGTATAAAGTCGAAGGACAGTACGGAGCCGGGCGCGTGGTTTTAAAGCCTGCGTCCAAGGGGACGGGAATTATAGCCGGTGGTCCGGTTCGAGCCGTAATGGAAGCCGTCGGCGTTAGCGATATCTTGACGAAGGCCATTGGGACCAATAACCCCCATAACGTGCTCAAAGCCACCGTGCAGGGACTTGTTTCCCTCCGTTCCGCGGAACAGGTGAGCGCCTTGCGTGGACAGAGCGTCAGTCTGACTCGTTAGGTCGGTTTTCTACGATATCGCCTCCATTTCAAGCACGTAATTGCGCGTTAAAATTTGTACGCGCGTACACTGGAAGGACAATATGCAATTACATGATCTCTATCCGTTTTATGAAGAGCGCAAAAACAGAAAGCGAGTTGGACGAGGGTCCGGCAGCGGCTGGGGATGCACTTCCGGCAAGGGAAACAAGGGACAAAAGTCCCGGAGCGGGGGAACCAAGGCTCCCGGTTTTGAAGGCGGTCAGATGCCTCTACAACGGAGGCTCCCTAAGGGAGGATTTAAAAATCCCTTTCGAACGGAATACGCTGTCGTCAATTTGGATCGGTTGTTGGAATTTTTTCCGCAAACCGAGCATATTTCACTGGAAGCCATTTATGCCGCTGGATTCGGCAAGAGAGGTCTGCCGATCAAGATTCTGGCCAGGGGCGATATTTCGTCCGCCGTTCAGGTAGAGGCACATCGATTCAGCAAACAGGCCATTGAGAAGATTTCCAGAGCCGGTGGCCAAGCCGTTGCCATGGAAGGCGAACAGAGTGCAACAAACAACCAGTAAATCCGGTGGTCTCGCGGAATTAAAACGCAAGATCCTGTTTACGTTTATGCTTTTGGCGACATGCCGGATCGGGGTTCATATCCCGGTTCCCGGGGTCGATTCCAGGGCCATGGCGGATTTTTTCGCCAGCATGCAGGGAACACTGTTCGGAATGTTCGACATGTTCGCTGGCGGTGGCCTCAGCAATCTGTCCATTTTCGCCTTAGGCATCATGCCTTATATCTCCGCATCGATCATCATCCAGTTGTTGACGGTGGTCAGTCCGGAGTTGAAGCGTCTCAAGGAAGAAGGTGCCTCCGGACGCAAGAAGATAACGCAGTACACACGGTATGGAACGGTAATGATCGCTGCTGTTCAAGGCCTGGGCATCGCCATCGGGATCGAGAACATGACCAGTCCTGGTGGGGCCGCTGTGGTCCTGGATCCAGGCTGGGCCTTCCGCCTGACTACGATTATTACTATGGTGTCAGGGACCGTTCTTTTGATGTGGATTGGTGAACAGATCACCGAATACGGCATCGGCAACGGAATCTCATTGATCATTTTTGCCGGTATCGTTGCTCAATTGCCGGGAGCCATCATCAATACGTTTCGGTTGATGAGCGCAGGCCAAATTTCTCTGTTCGTCGCCTTACTCCTGGCCTTGCTTGTTGCAGGCGTTTTGGTCTTCATCGTATTCATGGAACGCGGGCAACGCAGAATACCTATCCAGTATGCCAAGCGAATGCTTGGCCGGAAAATGTACGGTGGGCAGACAACGCATTTGCCGTTGAAGATCAATACCGCGGGAGTCATCCCACCGATCTTCGCGTCTTCCATGTTGATGTTCCCAGCTACTTTAGCTTCTTTTTCCCAGTCTGAGATTTTGAACAGAGTCTCCATGATGTTTGATCCCGCGACGATTCTTTATAATACTGTATTTGTCGCGTTGATTATTTTCTTTTGTTATTTTTATACGGCAATAATTTTTGATCCTAAGGATATTGCCGAAAATATTCGGAAACAAGGCGGCTTCATTCCGGGTATTCGCCCTGGTTTGAAAACACGAGAATACATTGACACTGTTCTCAGTCGGATTACCCTCTGGGGCTCGTTGTACATTTCCGCCATATGCGTCCTGCCGATGTTGCTCATTTCACAGTTCAACGTTCCATTTTATTTTGGTGGAACGGGCGTGTTGATCACTGTTGTCGTCGCCATGGACACCATGAGCAAGGTCGATTCGTATCTCATTACCCATCAGTATGAAGGACTGATGCAGAAAACACGGATCAAAGGCAGGCGGTAGGTGTGAAGAAATATCTGGGCATCTATTTGAAAAATGAGAAAGAGATCAACATCCTCCGCGAGGCGAATCGGATCGTTTCCATTATTCTGGATGCATTGCAGGAAAGCGTCAGGCCCGGCGTCAAAACCATTGATCTTGAAGAGACTGCCCTTACATGGTGCTCTCGGTTCAATGTGAAGCCTGCGTTCAAAGGGTATCGTGGTTTTCCATACGCAATTTGCTGTTCGGTAAATGAACAAGTCGTTCACGGATTTCCTTCTGATAGGATTCTTCAGGAAGGCGACATCGTCAGCATTGACTTCGGAGTCATATACCAAGGCTTTTATGGTGACTCCGCGCGGACATTTCCCGTTGGAACCATTTCAAACAGCACCCAGACCTTGCTTGATGTTACTCGAGATGCTCTGGATATCGGAATTCAATCGGCTGTTGTCGGTAATCAGCTCTATGACATATCCCGCGCCATTCAACGTTATGTCGAAGATCATGGTTGTTCCGTGGTCAAGCGATTCGTTGGGCACGGCATCGGCAGAAGCCTTCACGAGAAACCAGAGATTCCAAACTTCATTCCGCAACGGTATTCCGACATACCGTTGAAGACAGGCATGGTACTGGCTATTGAGCCCATGGTCACCGCAGGCAAGGATGAAGTTGAGATTCTGTCCGATCGTTGGACGGCTGTGACCAAAGACAATAGCCTCGCAGCTCATTTTGAGCATACTATCGCCCTGACTTCGAATGGTCCTGAGATATTGAGCAGAAGCTACGCTGAATATGGTCAAGGAAGAAGTCATTGAGATGGTTGGCGCGACTTAGGAGACTTCGCCCAAGCAGATTGGTCAATGAACATCAGGTATTGGCGCAGATGTCCAAAAAAATGAGGATGCGTTTCATCCGGTTCTTGATCAATGACAAGGTGCGAATGAACATGTCTCCACATGATCTCAATAGAGATCGGATCACTTATCGATTGAAATAACCGTTGGAGTATCAAATGAAAGTCAAACCGTCCGTGAAGAAAGTTTGCGACAAGTGTCAAATCATTCGCCGCAATGGAATTTTACGGGTTATTTGCGAAAACCCCCGTCACAAGCAACGTCAAGGATAATGGAGGAAAACCGTGGCACGAATCGCTGGGGTTGATTTGCCCAAGAACAAGCGAATGGATATCGCTCTGACCTATATCTACGGAATTGGTCGAGCGACTGCTTTGAAGGTCCTGGATGCGACGAGCATCGCTTGGACGAAAAAGACCGACGACTTGAGCGCGGACGAGATCAACGACATTCGTAAGGAAATTGAATCGACCTATAAAGTCGAAGGTGATCTGCGTCGTGACGTGACCAGCAACATAAAGCGTCTGATGGACATTGGTTGCTACAGAGGTTTGCGGCACCGAAAAGGCTTACCGGTACGCGGCCAGAGTACTCACGCCAACGCTCGAACGCGCAAGGGGCCACGACGGTCCATCGTCGGGAAGCGGAAAAAGTAGTCGACGATTTTAAAGGCTGTTGATCGATATTTAATCAGGAACATACAGGGACAGGAGCAAGACAAGATATGGCAAGACCTGCTCGTAAAGCCGGCAAGCGGAAAGAGAAGAAGAATATTCCAGTGGGAGTCGCTCACATCCAGGCCAGCTTTAACAACACCATCATTTCCTTTACCGACCAGAGAGGAAACGTCGTCAGCTGGGCCAGTTCCGGAATGGCCGGCTTCAAGGGATCACGTAAAAGCACCCCCTTTGCCGCGCAATTGGCTGCGGAATCCGCCGCTCGCAAAGCGCAGGAACAAGGCATGCGTACTGTCGGCGTTTTGGTCAAAGGGCCGGGTTCCGGCCGAGAAGCCGCCATGCGGGCCATTAACAAGGTCGGCTTTCAGGTGACCTATATCCGTGACATCACGCCGATTCCGCACAATGGTTGCCGTCCGCCCAAACGCAGAAGAGTCTAATTCAGGAGAGGGGAGGTAGGAGATTTTGGCCAGATATACTGAAGCAAAATGCCGATTGTGTCGTCGGGAAGGCGCAAAGCTTTTTTTGAAAGGTGATCGCTGTTTCACAGACAAATGTGCCTATGAGCGGCGTTCATACGCACCCGGGGAACATGGTCGCGCACGCAAGAAGTTTAGTGACTATGCATTGCAGTTGCGGGAAAAGCAGAAGTTACGCCGTACTTTCGGAATTCTCGAGCGTCCTTTCCGGAATTATTTTTTCAAGGCCGACAAACAGCGGGGAGTAACTGGAACCAACTTGTTGGTATTGTTGGAAACACGCTTGGATAACGTCATCTATCGCATGGGATACGCAAACTCTCGCGACCAGGCTAGACAGCTGATCCGTCATGGTCATTTCACGCTGAACGGCCATAAAGTGAACATCCCCTCCTTACGAATGCGCATTGGAGACGAGATCGTTGTCAAAGAGGCGAGTCGCAAGATTCCCGTGATTCAGGAAGCCCAGCAGGTCATCGCTCGTCGCGGAACTCCCGCTTGGTTGGAAGTCGACGGCACTCAGCACAAAGGCAAACTCGTCGCTGTTCCGACTCGCGAAGATATATCTTTTCAGATCAACGAACAGCTCATCGTTGAGTTGTATTCAAAATAATCTTTGCAGGTGCATAGAATGTTCATTCGTAAAGGCGACAAGCTCCTCAACACCCGAAATTGGACGGAGTTGGTCAAGCCCGACCAGCTTATCAAAGATAAGCGCTCCACCAATACCTACGGCAAATTTGTCTGTGAGCCGTTAGAAAGAGGGTTTGGGACAACCATTGGCAACGCTCTGCGTCGCGTTCTGCTGTCATCCATGCAGGGGGCGGCCATCGTCGCCGTACGCATCGAGGGCGTCCAGCATGAATTTTCGACAATTCCAGGTGTCCTGGAGGATGTTACGGATATTGTGCTCAACCTGAAGCAGGTCCGCTTAGCCATGACCACTGATGAGCCGCAACGTCTCCATCTCACTGCGAACTCGAAAGGCGCTGTCACTGCCGCCGCCATCCAGGAAAATCAGCGGGTCAAGGTTTACAATACGGATCAGCTTATTGCCACGTTGACGGATGACATCGACTTCCGCTTGGAACTTGAAGTTCGGATGGGTAAAGGGTATCTTCCGGCTGAAATGCATGAAGGGTTGGACGAGGAGATCGGTTTGATCGCGTTGGACGCGAATTTCTCTCCCATACTCAAGGCTGCCTATTCCGTGGAACAAGCGCGTGTCGGCCAGATGACCAACTATGATAAGTTGGTCATGGAAGTCTGGACTGACGGATCTTTGCGTCCCGATGACGCCATCGCCTATTCCGCTAAGATTCTCAAAGACCAGCTCTCCGTATTCATCGCCTTTGACGACAGCGAGGATGAACAGGGAACCACAGACGCCGCGGACCAAAATATCGATCCGCTTTTGTTCAAGTCCATTGAGGATCTTGAGCTTTCCGTAAGGGCTACCAACTGCTTGAAGAGTGCCGGCATTGCTATTTTCGGGGAGTTGGTTCAGAAAACGGAAAATGAAATTTTGGAAACGCGAAATTTCGGGAGAAAGTCTTTGGAAGAAATTCGGCGGGTGGTTAATAAAATGGGCTTTGATTTTGGGACCGATGTTCCCAACTTTGAAGAGAAATATCAGGAATGGCTGAAGAAGGAAGATACTCATGAGACACAGGAAGAGCGGTAGAAAGTTCAACCGGACCCCGGCCCACCGAAAAGCCATGTTTCGGAACATGGCCAGCGCGTTGATCCAGCATGGCCGTATTCAAACCACTGAAGCCAAGGCCAAGGAACTCCGCGGCGTGGTTGAAAAACTCGTGACCAAGGCAAAACGTAATGATCTGCATTCCAGACGGCTTGTGTACAAGGTCTTAGGAGACCATGCGTTGGTTAAACGCCTCTTCGACGAGGTTGCTCCCTTATACCAGGACATCCCCGGGGGATATACGCGCGTATTGAAGCTTGGAGCTCCACGCCCGGGTGATTGTGCGCCATTGGCTTTAATCGAATTTACGAAGCATCAGGTTGTAACTCCGCAAACCGAGACTGGAGTCGTTGCAACGACTATTGCTCAACAAAGTACGGCTCCACTGAGTCCTGCATCCGAGGAACCCTCTTCGGCTTCTCGTGAAAAGTCCACTGAATGAACCGTCGGTATGAATGATAAAGGCAGAGCAATTGCTCTGCCTTTTTTTTTGATTTAGTCGATAGTTAAAAGCTATTGCTTGGATCGTGAATATGGATATGCGTCAATTACGTGCCTTTGCCAAGGTCTATGAACGCAGGAGTTTTTCACGGGCTGCGGAAGATCTGGCTTTGTCCCAACCAACCATTAGCGCGCACGTGGCTACTTTGGAGCAGTCCATCCAGGTTTCGTTGTTTGATCGCTTGGGGCGCAGTATTTTACCGACCCAGGCCGCTGATATTCTTTATGGCCACTGCGCGTCCATCTTCGCCTCCCTGGACCGAGCCGAGTCCGAGATTCGTCTGCTGTCCAACGACGTGTCCGGCGAGTTGAAGCTGGGAGGAAGCACTATTCCCGCGAACTACCTGTTTCCCGAGTTACTCAGCCGTTTTTCGCGAAGATATCCCAATGTGCGCATCTCGGTGACCGAAGGCGATTCATTGGACATCCTGGACTTGATTTCTCGGGGTGAGCTTTGCGTCGGCGTGGTCGGCGCCAAGGATCAATCTTCAGAACTGGAATTTCAGACCTTGGTGGACGACTCGCTTGTGGTCTTGGCGGCGCCGAGTTTTTTATCCGGTCGGCGTCCCCCCTTTAGCGTTGAATCCATAGTCAAAATGCCTTGGGTCGTGCGCCAGCCCGGATCAGGAACGCGACTTGCCGTGGAGCAAGCACTGGAAAAAGCAGGTTGTTCGCCAAACGAACTGAACGTGGTGAGCGTCGTGGACGGTACGGAAGCCTTGTTACGTTTCGTGCGGTGCGGCATGGGAATTTCCGTCAGCTCCCGGCTGGCCGCACGGGAATACCTTCAGCGCGGGGAATTGACCATCGTCAGTATTCCGGAACTGCACTTTGAGCGTAGTTTTTTCGTCGTCCATCATCCCATGCGCCACCAGTTTCCCGTCGTACGGTTTTTTTTGGAATTCGTTACCGAATCAGCTGAAACGTTTGATCAAACCGAGGAAATCCAGCATCATGACGAAGGGGACGTCTTCGAGTTGGTGCACCCCTCTGTCGACTGCTTTATTCCTTCATCAACAAGGTTGAGATAATGATTGATCGAGATGCATACGCTCTGGTTCGCGGCGTCAGTGCCGCCGGTTGAGCTTCAAAAATATCTCCAGGGGACCTGGAGAGCATTTTGGGGGGCCTCGCCATTCGTTCAGACGAGCGCCTACTTTCAGGAACAGCACATGCCGAGGACGCCGCGATACTGCGATTTCCACCGAATATGGCGCTGGTCCAGACCGTGGATTTCTTCACGCCCATTGTCAATAATCCTTATTGGTTCGGGCAAATAGCCGCGGCCAATTCTCTTTCCGACGTCTATGCCATGGGGGGGACTCCGTGGTGCGCCATGAACATTGTTTGTTTTCCAATCAAAAAGCTTTCCAAAGAAATCCTTAAGGAAATTCTGCGCGGCGGGTTGGACAAGATTCAAGAAGCTGGTGCCGTGTTGGCCGGTGGTCACAGCGTCGAAGATCAGGAGGTTAAATACGGTTTGGCAGTAACCGGCTTCGTTGCTCCGGAAGGCTACGCTACCAATGGCGGACTGCGTCACGGCGATCAGCTGATCCTGACCAAGCCGTTGGGCTCCGGCGTATTAGCCACGGGATTGAAGGCCGAACTGCCCGGCGCGGAAGAGTTGGAAAAGCTTCTGTATCACTGGGCCGGGCGGCTGAACCGAGTAGGTGGGGAAGTCATCGCCAAGCTGGGATTGAAAGGTGCCACGGACGTGACCGGATTCGGCCTGGGCGGTCACCTGTTGGAAATGGCCCATGCCTCGGATGTGCGGATTATCCTGGATGCCGAAAGCGTCCCAGTTCTCGAACAGGCTATGGAACTGATCGCCATGGGCATGCTCCCGGCCGGGAGCTTCGCCAACAAAAAGCATTGCGCTCGACAGGTGGAGGTCAAGTCCGACGTGGACGCCTTGCGCGTGGACATGATCTTTGACGCCCAGACTTCCGGCGGCTTGGTGTTGGGGGTTGCCGAAGCCCTCGTGCCTGAGGTTCAAAGACTGCTTCGAGAGGGCGGAGAGCTGTGCGAGGTTATTGGTCGGGTCGTTCCGCATCAGCTCGGGGAATCACGAATGGAGATCGTGTAGTTGCTCGGTCGCTGGAACGACGAATCAAACGCCGTTCATTCCGCACGAGTTCAGTAGATCCGTATTCGTCGGTCCTTCACGGCAGTCCCTGCAGCGGCCGAACAGGAACACTTCGTGGTCCTCCAGTTCAAACCCTTCCGGAACCATGCGGTTCAGGTCGGCGGGACATTCGTGTACTTCGAAGACGCGGGAACAAACACGGCACTGAAAAAAATGATGGTGTGAACGACGCGCGTCTTCGTATCTGGGGATTTCTCCTGGAATGCCGATTTGTAAAATCGCGCCCTGTTTAAGCATGTTTCGAACGGTCCGATAGACCGTAGCAATTCCTAAGCCTGGCGAATAGTGTGAGGCTTCCCGGTGAATCTCCGGGATGGTCAGTGGTCCCATGGCCTTGCCAAGGACCGATTGAATAGCATGACGTTGTTGCGTTTTTCTCATCATTACCGGCCTTTTGCGGTCGCTCTCTCCATCTTCTCTCGTACCATGAGCCCGAAAGGTTATCAATTAACTCTCAACAAGGCTATTTGCTTGCCATCAGCCCTGATGATACCGCAATATCAATATCATCGAAAGGCTGGGGACGAGAGGCATACCGCATTGGGTATGGTAACCAGGAGGATGTGAATATGCGGAATTTGAATTTTAAGATGGGGATTGCTCTGTTCGCGATGTTGTTCGTGACGCTGGGCGCGACTTCGGTCCAGGCACAGCCGTTTGAAGTGTTTGTGAGCATCGCGCCGCAAAAGTACTTCGTGGAACGCGTCGGCGGTCAGCTTGTAAATGTGTCCGTCATGGTCCCGCCGGGAGCCAGCCCGCATGTTTACGAGCCCAAACCGGATCAGATGCGCACCTTGGCCCAGGCCAAGTTATATTTTGCCTTGGGGGTGGAGTTCGAGAAAAATCTTTTGCCCAAGATAGGCGCGCTTCACCCTGAACTGCGGACCGTGCATACGGATGCAGGCATCGATAAACTCCCCATGATCCCCCACCATCACCACAATGATCACGGGCGCGGCGACCATGATCATGGCCACGGTCACGACCATGGAGAGAACCACTTTCACGGACACGAACATGCTCACGGAGAGAGCCACGATCATGCGCATGACCAGGAGCATGGCCTTGCTTACAATCACAGTCATGGCCACGACCACCACCATCACGGAGGACTGGACACCCACGTCTGGCTTTCGCCGGATTTGGTCCGTATCCAGGCTCGGCACATCCTCGAGGCCTTGACGGACCTCGACGGCGAGCATGCCTCGGCATATGTAGCCAACTTCAAGGCGTTCATGGCGGACCTGGACGCCCTGGACGTGGACATTCGCCATACCCTGGCTGGAAAGCAGGGATCGGCGTTCATGGTCTTTCATCCTGCCTGGGGATACTTTGCCCGCCATTACGGACTGGAGCAGATTCCGGTGGAATTGGAGGGCAAGGAGCCCAAGGCTCAGGATCTGCAACAACTGATTCAACGGGCCAAGGCAGAGAGAGTTCGCGTTGTCTTCATCTCCCCGCAGTTCTCCACCCGTAGCGCGGAAACCATCGCTTCGGCTATCGAAGGACAGACCATCGCCATCAACCCGTTGGCCGAAAATTGGATGGAGAACATGCGTACCGTGGCCGAAAAGTTCAAGCAAGCGATGCAGTAACGGAGTTGTTTCATGTCCCCCCCTGTCGTGCATGCCCAGGGCGTGTGTTTCGCCTATGATGGACACCTCGTCCTTGAAGACGTGGAACTCCATGTGCGCCGGGGGGACTTTCTGGCCGTGTTGGGGCCTAACGGCGGAGGCAAGACTACGCTGCTGAAAGTCTTGCTGGGCATCCTGAAGCCTCGCAGGGGCGTAGTCTCCGTGCTCGGCGCGGCCCCTGGGAAAATGCCCCGCAAGGTGGGGTACGTTCCGCAGCACACCAATGTTCACATGCAGTTCCCTGTTACGGTTGAAGATGTGGTGTTGCTCGGTCGATTGCCTCATCGTGCCTTTTGGCGTGGTTTCGAGGCGGAAGACCGGGAAGCAACGCGCCAAGCCCTGAAGCGGGTTGGCATGTGGGATTTTCGTGGTCGGCGCATCGGTCGGCTTTCCGGCGGTCAGCGGCAACGGGTCTTTATCGCCAGGGCACTTGCCAACGAACCGGAGCTCCTCTTCCTGGACGAACCCACGGCCAGCGTGGACCGGGATTTTCAGACGGCGCTCTACGATTTGCTCAAGGAATTGAACGTGTTCATGACCGTCATCGTGGTCAGCCACGACCTTTCCATTCTCTCCAGCTATGCCACGTCCGTGGCCTGCGTGAATAAGACGTTGTTTTACCACGACCGGGCCGAGTTCACTCAGACAATGCTTGAATCCGCCTATCACTGTCCCGTGGAACTGGTTACCCACGGGCCGCTCCCCCACCGGGTGCTCAAGGAACATCGCTGCTCATGACGCCGGATTTCCTCCAGTACGAATTCATGCGCAACGCCTTGGCGGCCTGTTTGCTGATCAGCGTCTGTTGCGGGGTGATGGGGTCCCTGGTGGTGGTCAACCGTTTGGTTTTTCTGTCCGGCGGGATTGCTCACGCCTCTTATGGCGGGGTGGGCGCGGCAATCTATCTAGGGGCTTCGCCCTACCTTGGGGCCGCGTTGTGCGCGTTGCTGGCTTCCTTGGTCATGGGCGGGGTCAGCTTAAGGGCCAAGCATCGTAGCGACTCTTCCATCGGCGTGATCTGGGCCGTGGGCATGGCTGTGGGGATCCTCCTGGTGGACATGACCCCCGGGTATAACGTGGATCTGATGAGTTACCTGTTTGGCAGCATTTTGTTGGTACCCGCTACCAGCCTGTGGCTGATGGCCGCGTTGAATCTGATGGTGCTGGGCTGGGTGCGGCTTTTTTATCACGACCTGTTGGCCATGTCCTACGACGAGGAACACGCCCGTGTCATGGGCGTCCCGGTGCGTGGCTTGTATTTCAGCCTTCTGGCCCTGGCCGCGTTGACCGTGGTTACGGTCATCCAGGCCGTGGGCTTAATCCTGGTCATCGCATTGTTGACCATTCCGGCCGTGATGGCGGAAGGGTTCGCAAAGTCGCTGGGAACCATGATGGCTTGGTCCGTGCTGCTGAGCATTGTGTTCTGCGTGAGCGGACTGCTTCTAGCCTACTATCTGAATCTGACCGCTGGCGCGGCCATCGTCCTGGTGGCCGCCGGAGGGTTCTTTCTGTCACGGTTTTGGGGAAAGGTGCGAGGAGCGTAGGGGCAACCCCCCGTGGTTGCCCTTTTCCATGCGTTTTCCCAAGGTCGCGAATCAAGGGCTAGCACGAGGGCCTGCCCCTACTCCACCGTCACGCTTTTGGCCAAATTGCGGGGCTGGTCCACGTCCTTTCCCAGGTAGACGGCCATTTCGTATGCGAACAACTGCAAGGCCGGCAGGGCCAGGAAGCTGTTCAGAGGGCCGTAAACCTGAGGGACCTCCCAGGCGTGATCCACGGTCAGCTCGAACCCGGACTGGCACAAGGCGATGACCCGGCCGTTGCGGGCCTGGACTTCAACCAGATTGGAAACGACCTTGGGCAGCAGGGCGTCGTTCAGGGCCAGGGCGAAGGTGGGGAATTCCGGCTCGATCAGGGCGATGGGGCCGTGCTTCATCTCTCCGGCTGCGTAGCCCTCGGCGTGGATGTAAGAGATTTCCTTGAGTTTTAAAGCCCCTTCCAAGGCCAGCGGGTAGGCCGGCCCCCGTCCGAGGTAGAAAAAGCTGTTTGCCGTGCTATATTCCGAGGCCAGTTCCTGGGCTGTGCCGCGCAGGCGGGGCAGTTCTGCCTCCAAAACTTGAGGCAGGCCGAGCAGCCCGGTGATGATCGATGTCTCCACTTCCCGAGCCAGCGTTCCCTTGCGTCGCCCCCAGTACAGGGCCAGCAAGGTCAACAAAACAAGCTGGCTGCACATGGCCTTGGTGGAGGCCACGCTGATTTCCGGCCCAGCCTGGGTGTAAATCACGCCGTCCGCCTCCCGGGTCACGCTGGAACCCAGCACGTTGCACAGTCCGAGCACAGGCACGCCGTGTTCCTTGGCCAAGCGCATCCCGGCCAAGGTATCCGCGGTTTCTCCGGACTGACTGATGGCCAGGACGAGATCGTCCGGCATGAAGAGCGGGTTGCGATATCTGAATTCCGAGGCGATTTCCACGCGAACCGGTATTTTCGCCCAGGATTCCAGTAAGTGCTGACCCCACAGCCCGGCATGGTAGGACGTGCCGCAGGCCACGATCTGGATCTGGGCCGGGACGGGCAGGGATTCCAGCTCCGGCAAGGTAACGGACAGGGCTTTGCCGTCCACGCGTCCGGCCAGACAATTGGCGATCACCGCGGGCTGCTCGAAGATTTCTTTGAGCATGAAGTGGCGGTAGCCGCCTTTTTGCGCGGCCTGGAAGTCCCAGGTGATATGGTGGACCTTCTTCTCCAGAGGCTCCAGGGTGGCGGCGTCGAAGACCTGCCAGGAAAACGGCTCCAGTTCCACCAGTTCGCCGTCTTCCAAAAAGACGACGTCCCGTGTGTAGCCCAGAAACGCCGGGATGTCCGAGGCCACGAAGTTTTCCCCAACGCCCACACCCAGCAACAGCGGGCTGGATTTACGGGCCGCCCATATTTTATTCGGCTCGTCAAGGTTGAGCAGGGCCGCGGCATAGGTGCCTTCAACTTGAGCAAGCGCTTTGCTGAACGCCTCGCGTAGGGTGATGTCGGAAGTCCATAGCTCGGCGATAAGCTGAACCAGCACTTCGGAGTCCGTATCCGAGAAAAACGTGCGCCCTTTGTCTTTAAGCCTTTTCCGAAGGGGCTGGTAGTTCTCGATGATTCCGTTGTGCACTAGGGCCAGGCGACCTCCTGGGTCACGATGGGGATGGGCGTTGCGTTCCACGGGCAAGCCGTGGGTCGCCCATCGGGTATGGCCCAGAGCCGTAGTGGCATGAAACATGTCCTGGCCGTTGAGGCGGGTTTCCAGCTCGCACAGCTTGCCCTCGGCCCGAATGACGTGCAGCTCGTCGTGCTGTGCAAAGGTCACCCCCGCGGAATCGTAGCCGCGGTACTCCAGACGCTTCAGTCCTTCCACGATGATGGGCACGGCCGGCCTGTGCCCCGCATAACCGATGATTCCGCACATGATGGACCTCGTGACGTTTGCTGGTGAAGGGGAGGCGATCCGGCCCTGGAACGTATGACCGGAACACGTTTCTAAAGTCAGTAACCCTTAGCGCTTGAACCGTGAAAAGTCACCCGGAACGATACGAGGCCACAGCCCTCGCCTAAAAACGTTCGGCGTCTTTGCGGTCTTGCTCCAGGCATCGGGCTCATGTAGGTATGGGCAGTTCGGCGATGTGGCTCCGGCGTATGGTCGTCGGACTGGCCCCACCCATATCGCTGCTGATCATTTCCTACCGTTTTTTTCAGAGCCATCCGAAGTACTATTCAGACCTCGCATAGGCATTCATCAAAGTAAAACGCTTAATTGGATGGAAGGAGAACCGCATGGCCGGAAAGTGGGCGGAACAATTTCGCGTTGCGACCTACTCCATATCCTGGAACCTGCTCCTGATCACCATGGGGGCCTTAATCGTTGCTTTCGGAGTCAAGGCCATCGTTGTTCCTCAGGAATTCATCAGTGGTGGCGTGACCGGGGTCGGCTTGATTCTGAGCTACGTATTTGGGGTGTTTCCACCCGGGGTATGGCTCCTGATCCTGAACATCCCGATTTTCATCCTCGGTTGGCTCTGCGTCAGCAAGCGGTTTTTCTTCTACAGCCTGTACGGCATGCTGCTGCTCAGCCTAGGCCTTGATACTCTCCCATGGACCCTGACCATTGAGGACACTCTGCTGGCCGCCCTGACGGCCGGAGCCATCATGGGAGCCGGTTCGGGCATCGCCCTGCGGTCTTTGGGATCTCTGGGTGGGCTGGACGTCATCTCAGTCTACTTGAGCCAACGCTTTAATCTCGGGATCGGAAAATTTTCCTTCGGCTTCAACTTGGTCTTGTTCTCCGGCAGCCTGTTCTTCATCGGCCTGGAGCATGTGCTTTACTCGGTGTTTCTGGTTTTCGTCCATGCCATGGTCATGGACTACTTCCTGGGCATGTTCAACCAGCGTAAAATGGTGTTGGTGGTCTCGGAAAAGCCCGACGAACTGGCTAAAGCCATTTTGACCACCATCAACCGGGGTTCGACCTTTTTGTACGGTCGCGGTGCCTACACCGGCAAACGAAAGAAAATTCTTTTGACCGTGGTCACCAGCCTGCAGCTCAAACGCCTGGAGGAAATCATCTTCACCATTGACCCCAAGGCCTTCACCATCGAGGAAAATACCCTGAACGTGATTGGTCAGGGCTTTTCCCGGCGCAAGGTCTACTGAGAGTATCCCCCTTGTATAAAGCCGTTCAGCGCTGCTGCGTATTCATCCCCCCCCCGAAGTGACTGCATGAGGACAACGCAGGCATGACCCGCTGCTACGACAGTGCCGACACGGCGAAAATGCTCGCCCTTTTGCCTCAGTCCCATGGCGTGATGTATGCCTGCTTTGGGCTATAGGCGGAGGGAACAGAGGATGCGTATGCGAAGCGAACGACCAAGACATCGAGGAGCGGTGACCAAGCCGACCATCGCCCTGCTTACGGATTTTGGGCTGGACGATCCATACGTGGGACAGATGAAGGGCGTGTTGGCGGGGCTCGCTCCAGAGGCAGTGGTTGTAGACGTCAGCCACCAGGTTCGGCCCTTTGACGTAATGCAGGGGGCCTTTTATTTGGCGGCAAGTTGGCGGTTTTTTCCGGAAGGCAGCGTGCTGGTGGGCGTGGTGGACCCGGGAGTGGGGACCGAGCGTCGTCTGGTGATCGGTAAACGGGAGGGCCGCTTTTTTCTGGGACCGGATAATGGTCTGTTGGCCCTGGTATTCGGGCCTGAATCCGGGGATGTGAGCGGAGCGCGGGCCTGGGAGTTGACCATGCCGCCCGCCTCGGGCGCGCGTTCCAACACCTTTCATGGCCGGGACATCCTGGCCCCGGCTGCGGCCCGGCTGGCCCTGGGCGCTGATCCGCTCCGACTGGGCCGGCCTCTGGACCCAGAGGCCCTGCACCGTCCGGTCTGGGCCGCGCCGGAGCAGCGTGGCCGGGAGATCGCGGCGCATGTGCTGCATGTGGACCGCTTCGGCAACTGCCTGCTCAACCTGCCGGAAAGTCTTTTGCCCGAAGCGGGGATGGGGCGAGTAGAACTGCTTGCGCCTTTGCTTCAGCCGCTGGTTCCGGTGCGGACCTACGCCCAGATTCCAGAGGGCGGAGTCGGAATGCTGGTCGGGAGTCAGGGCTATTGGGAGTTGGCGGTTAACCAGGGCAACGCCGCCGCCGTGCTCGGGCTCGCGCCGGGAATGCGGATCGTGTTGGAGTGTTCGGGGACTGCTTTTCCGCCTCACATATCGTAAATTGTCTCGTCCCGGGCCGGTGCGCGCAGGGCGCGGCGCAGCTTTTTGGCACCGGTGGGGCTGAAGTCCATGTTTTCGAACATGTCCCCCATTTCCGCTTCGACCTGTTCGGGGTCTTCCCCGGCTTCCATCCTGGCCAGAGCCTCCTCCATGCCCTCCCCGAAGTTCATGCCCGTGACGTCGCAGAGCTTGCGCATCAACTGGGCCGCCTGACGCGGATCATCCTCGTCCATGCCTTCGGCTTCCCGGGCCATCATGGCCATGGCCCGCTCGAGCTTGGCCTCGTCCAGGCCGGAAAGGTCCGGCATCCCGTCCATGCCGTCCTCGCTATCCCCGGTGTCCGGGCGATTCTTGGAAATGGCGAACACGGAAACCTGCCGCTCCAACTCCGGACGTCCGCACTTGGGACAGTCTGGCCGCTTTTCCGTGTTGATCCGCGGGGAAAAGAAGTTGTAGATGGTATGGCAGTCCTGGCAGTAGAATTCGTAAAGGGGCATCGTTACTCCATGGTATCCTGTTCAAATCCCCTCGCCATCGCTGAACAACTGCGAGCTGGGACGTTGTTGGATCAGGCGGGAACCCGGGGGGACGCTGTCCGTGACCCAGACGTTGCCGCCGATGACCGAGCCTTTGCCGATGGTCACCCGGCCCAGGATGGTCGCGCCGGAGTAGATGATCACGTCGTCTTCCAGGACCGGGTGGCGAGGCAGGCCCTTGATGATCTGGCCGTTGGCGTCCTTGGGGAAGCTTTTCGCGCCCAGGGTTACGCCCTGGTAAAGCCGGACGTTGTTCCCGATGATGCTGGTCTCGCCGATCACCGTACCCGTGCCGTGGTCGATGAAGAAATGGTTGCCGATCTCCGCGCCGGGATGGATGTCGATGCCGGTTTTGGAGTGGGCCATTTCGCAGATGATCCGGGGGATCATGTCCACGCCCAGGTGGTAGAGTTCATGAGCGATGCGGTAGTGGGTCAGGGCCATGATGCTGGGATAGCTGAAGATGATCTCCCCCGGCGTCTTGGCCGCGGGATCCCCGGCCAGAGCGGCCTGAACGTCCGTGGCCAGCAGGCCGCGGATCTTGGGCAGGGTGGTGATGAATTTTGTGGCCAGGTCCACGGCCAAGTCCTGGCAGTCCCCGCAGTCCTCTTCCTCGTTGACCCGGCACAGGAAACAGTATCCGCGCCTGATCTGTTCGGTGACCAGCCGGTAGACCCGGTCCAGTCCGGCCCCGATGTGGTAGCTCAAGGACTCCGGGGTGACCTCGGAGTCACCGTAGTAACCGGGAAAAAGGACGGCCCGCAGTCGCTCCATGATTTCCGTGATCGCCGGTACCGAAGGCATGGGCTGGTCGTGGACCGGCGCGCGGCAGACGTCCTTGCAGGAGTCCGGTTCGCAGAGGCGGCGAACCACGTCCTTGAGCGGGGCGATGTTCAGTTCCATCATATCTGGGGTATTCATGTAATTACTCGGCGGTAATGGTTTTCATTCGGTGTCGGAATCGGGATCGGGATCGGATTCAGGTTATAGGCGCATAACTCAACTTTAGGGGTTTCTGTTACAGTCTGACTAAATGTCAATATGTTGAAAATTAAGAGGGTTTTTGCTTGAAAGATCCTTTCTCACTGTTTAGAATGTAACTTCTTCACGGTAATAATACAAAATAGGAGAAAGGATCAAATGCAAATTAACTATTTTCAATTCGACGGTCAAGACGAAAAACAGTATTACAATCGGCTCAAAAAGGTTTGCTCTGAATTCAATTTGGCAACA
>NZ_JPIK01000023.1 GCF_000717475.1 Desulfonatronum thiodismutans | reverse complement strand
AACCCCGAAAGTTGAGTCAGTTTTTGATCTGCATTAATGCATAACCGGATGAATGAAAGACAATAACTTCATCGCAAAAAAGAATTCAAAGATGAGTTCTTCAAAAGGCATGAACTTCAGGAAGCTGATACAAAGTGGACGCAGAAAAGCCGGGTCATTGATAAAATTAATGACTTATCTTTCTGAATTGTATATTTTGAATCGATCGAATAAGGTTGGAGGATGACAAACAATGCCTGATCTGCCTATACGCGGGAAGAAGTACATCTGCAAACAATGCGAAATTCAAAAAACTGTTGAATATAAGGATTCTTATAATACAATATCCTTCACAGATGAAGACTGCCAAAACATAAATGCATTGCAACTCCGTTTTGGAGAGAAAGGGTATGTCTACGAGGTCGATGCTGTCTGTGAAACATGCTTCAATGCAATGCTTAAAGATTCTGATAGTCTCTGCGAGGACTTATCTTTTTCTGAACAAGAATACGAAAACGTCCTTTCACTTCAAAGATGCAGTGAACTTATTGACCGCGAGTATTGGGAAAAGATTGGACAAGTGCTTCTTGAAGACATTTATCAAGCAGATTTAGAATTTTTCAAAAAAATTAACGTCCGCCTTTATCGTAAATATATCCTAGACAGTAATAACGAACTGGATACTAAGATAACTGATTATTGGCTTTCGCTCGACCACGAAAAATTGTTGGTCAACTGGATTACTGCTCGTAGAATTGAATTTACCAACGATCACATGCTATGGAATTGCGGACATCAGTCTTTACAAAATTGTATGCAATCATGCTTTAACAGACTTGGAGATATGGTTCTTGCTTTGCCTCTAGAGTTCAAAAATACAGACACTCTTGGATTAGATCATAAGTTTATTCTTGAG
This sequence comes from Desulfonatronum thiodismutans, assembly GCF_000717475.1. Taxonomy (NCBI): domain Bacteria; kingdom Pseudomonadati; phylum Thermodesulfobacteriota; class Desulfovibrionia; order Desulfovibrionales; family Desulfonatronaceae; genus Desulfonatronum; species Desulfonatronum thiodismutans. The sequence goes on along the minus strand of NZ_JPIK01000023.1, from coordinate 96,884 downwards.
CCGCGAGATGAACAGGAAGAAGGGTGTTTTTATTTTATTGCGAATGCTCAATCCTACGTTATGCATCGATTCCAGGAGATGAAAAAGGAATCGATCCGTGAACGAGTTTTCGAACAGGTCATGAAATGTTGGTGTGGGAGACTTGGGGAGCTTTTGTCTGACTCAACTCTCTGAGTTGTATTTTTTCAGTTACATCTTGTGATCTTTGGTAACCTTTCTTGTTTCAGCCAAAATATCGATAGCAACCCCCAATACTGTGGTTATCATGGAGTTGTAGCTCGGCAGAGAACGAAGAGGCCATCCGAGCTGTCAGAGAGGTTGTCACTATGACTCGGACTGGAATTTCCGCTGCGCTCCATTGCCATCTGGTTGTGCGCATCGTTCTGCGGCCTGTACCCATCCGAAATGATGAACAATGCTAGCGTTGACGATTCCCCATGCCCACTACCCTCCGCCACCTCGCCATGCTCCGGCGCATTCCCCGCGCCCCATCCTTCATTTCAACGCCTGATCTCCGCTCCGCCCTGGATACACTCGACTACACCGTGGACATCCGCACGGTGCAGCGCGATCTGGAAGCATTGTCCTCGATTTTCCCCCTGTACTGCGACACGTCTTCCAAGCCCTACCGCTGGCAATGGCTGGCCGGAGCCGAGGTGTTGGATATTCCGGGTATTGACGCGCATAGCGCCCTGGTTTTCAAGCTGGCGGGCATGTTCCTGGAGCCGCTCTTGCCCGTGTCCGCCATGGAGACTTTGATGCCCTATTTCCGATGCGCGGACAGGGTTCTGACGGAGACCGGGGCCAAATGCGGTTCGTGGTCGGACAAGGTGCGGGTTTTGCCGCGTGGTCAGCGTTTGCTCATGCCGGACGTGGCGGGGACTGTCCTTGAAGGGATACACCAGGGGCTGTTCCATGGCCGGGCGGTCAGAATACTTTACAAATCCAGGGGCAAGACGGCATTCAAGGAGTATGTCGTCAATCCGCTCGGACTGGTGTTGCGCAACGGCCTGCTATACCTCGTCTGCACCTTCAGCGGGTACCAGGACATTCGTCAGCTTCTGCTGCACCGGATGTCCCAGGCTGAGGCCATACCGGACCCCTGCGTTGCTCCTGACGGGTTTGACCTGGACGGGTATATTCATACCCAGGGCTTTGACCTTTCCCGTGGCCGTCCGGATATCCGCCTCTGCTTTCTGTTCCGGAGCGCCCCGGCCAGCGCCTTGACCGAAACGCCACTGAGCGCGGACCAGGTCATGACGCCGCTTGCTGACCCGCAATGGGTCGAGGTCCGGGCCACGGTCGCGGATACGGACCAGTTGCGCTGGTGGCTGCTGGGGTTTGGGAATCAGGTGGAAGTGTTGGAACCCGTGGAATTGCGGGATGAGTTTCGGAGGATTGTTGATGATTTGCATCGAAGGTATGCGGATCGGAGCTGAAAGGGATATGTATCCTGACACACTGCGTCCATGTCATCCCTTCGGCGACAACTGGTATATAAGGCCACGCCATGCCAAACGACGACTACGACAGCCCCTGGAAGATCGCCCTGGAACGCTATTTTCCCGAGTTCATTGCCTTCTATTTCCCTCGGATTCATGCCCGGATCGACTGGCAGGCCGGTTACGAGTTTCTGGACAAGGAACTCCAGCAGGTGGTCCGGGACGCGGATACCGGGCGGCGCTACGTGGACAAGCTGGTCCGGGTCCGGCTGCTTGCCGGGGGCGAAAGCTGGGTTTGCATTCACATTGAGGTTCAGGGCGATCCGGAGGACGAATTCACCCGGCGCATGTTCGTCTATCACTACCGGCTCTTTGACCGCTATGGCCAACCCCTGGCCAGTCTGGCGGTGCTGGCCGACGAACAGCCCGATTGGCGTCCGGAAGGCTTTGGCTACGAGCTGCTCGGTTGCCGGATGCAATTGACCTTTCCCGTGGTCAAACTGCTGGACATGCGGGACGATCTGGACCAGATTTTGGAATCGGACAACGCCTTTGCCCTGGTCACCGCTGCGCACTTGTTGACCAAACAAACCCGCCAAAATCCCGCCAGCCGTTACACGGCCAAGCTCAGGCTGATCCGGATTCTGTTCCAACGCGGCTGGGAACGCCAACGCATTCTGGACTTGTTCATGGTTATTGACTGGCTGATGCACCTGCCTCCGGAACTGGAAAAGAAACTTGGAGACGATATTCTTCAGATTGAGGAGGAACACAAGATGCCCTACGTCTCGAGTATTGAACGAATTGGAATTGAAAAGGGCCGTGCCCAGGGCTTGTCCCAGGGCCAAAAGCAGGGCCAAGCTCGGATGCTCCAGAAGCTTCTTGCCAAACGATTCGGAATGCTGCCCAGCTGGGCCGAGCAACGAATCCTCTCCGCCCAGCCGGACCAACTGGAAGACTGGTCCTTGCGGGTTCTGGATGGAAAGTCTGTGGAAGACGTGCTTGTGGTGCGGGAAGAACCGGCGAAGTATGCCGATGATTGAGAATCGGTCGATGAAATGATCACGATGAGGATGCAAGCAGGAAGGGACGAGGCCGACATGACATTTCGGATGCCTGATGAAAAAGGTAGGCAATTGCGAGAACTGCCCAATCCTGAACAATGGGTACACTCAGCTTGAGACTGCCGGACTCGTTGCACGAGATGGCGCGAAGGGTCGCCAAAGAGGAGAGCGTGTCGATCAATCAGCTAATCTTGACGGCGGTGGCGGAGAAGGTCTCCGCGCTGACCACGGAGACCTATCTCAAGGAACGTACGGCCAGGGGCTCGCGCAAGGACTTTGAGGACATCATGTCGAGAGTTCCCGATGTACCGCCGGACCCGGGGGATGAATTGTGATCGCGGAACAATACCGATGCACCATGACGGAATGGTTCATCAGCGACAACAGATGGGAGGCTGGGGGTGTTTGTTATGCTCAAAATTATCTGTATCTTTGTGACTGGAGGTTAAAATGGACCGCAAACCCTATTTTATCAGGGCTGAATGGGATGATGAGGCAGCGGTATGGGTGGCCAGCAGTGACGATGTCCCGGGGCTGGCGACAGAGGAAGAAACGCTTGAAGGGCTTGTAGCCAAGTTGGCGGTCATGGTTCCTGAGTTGCTGGAAGCCAATGCCATGGAAGCATGGGATGACGCACCTTTTGAACTTTTCAGCAGGCGCTTTGTTATGCCTCAAAGAGCGCATGCCTAATGGCAGATTTCACGCCAGACCTCAAAAAGCACCTCCAGGAAGCCGGCTGCTTTTTTGAACGACAAGGTAAAGGCGATCATGAAATTTGGTATAGCCCTCTTTCATCGCAACGATTCGTTGTGGACAATGCCATTAAATCCAGACATACCGCCAATGCCGTGCTTAAACAGGCCGGGTTGCCCAAAAAATTCTAGATTCACCATCATCTCAACTGCTGATTTGACACGAATGATCGCAGCGCAAGGAAAGATCATTTATGACCATCGATAGGCTGCGAGAATCAAGCCGAAGGTTGCCCACGGTATTGAAAACGTTGTCTGCACCTTCAGCGGGTACCAGGACATTCGTCAGCTTCTGCTGCACCGGATGTCCCAGGCTGAGGCCATGCCGGACCCCTGCGTTGCTCCTGACGGGTTTGACCTGGACGGGTATATTCATTCCCAGGGCTTTGACCTTTCCCGTGGCCGTCCGGATATCCGCCTCTGCTTTCTGTTCCGGAGCGCCCCGGCCAGCGCCTTGACCGAAACGCCACTGAGCACGGACCAGGTCATGACGCCGCTTGCTGACCCGCAATGGGTCGAGGTCCGGGCCACGGTCGCGGATACGGACCAGTTGCGCTGGTGGCTGCTGGGGTTTGGGAATCAGGTGGAAGTGCTGGAACCCGTGGAATTGCGGGATGAGTTTCGGGGGATTGTGGATGATTTGCATCGAAGGTATGCGGATCGGTGTTGATGTGTTAGTTTTACCGCAAGGAGAACCCCAATGACCGAGCACGAACAGCAAGCGATTCTGACCATCTGCCTGATGGCCGCCTTTGCCGACGGAAAGAAAGACGAACGGGAGCGGGAGCAGATCAAGCGTATTGCCGAAGGCCTTGGCGAGGAAACCCGGATCAACATCTCCTCGCTCTACCAGGACGTGCTTCTGAAACGGCGTACCCTGGACGATGCCGTCGCGGACCTCTCCACCCCGGAGGCTCGGCAGTTGGCTTATGAAATGGCTGTGTGCGTCTGCGATGCGGACGGAGTGAACACCGAGGCGGAAGTTGCCTTTCTTGAACGTTTGCGCTCGGCCTTGGGGCTGGATGCCCAGGCAGCAACGGCTTTTGCCTCGGAGGCAGCGGAAATCGCGGAGTATTCCTTTGAGACGGAAACTGAACCGCTTCCCGCCGTGGCCGACAAGCCGCGGGCCAACACCGCCGAACTGGACAAGATGATCCTCAACACCGCCATTCTCAACGGTGCATTGGAACTCCTGCCCCAGTCCCTGTCCTCCATGGCGATTCTCCCGCTGCAAATGAAGATGGTGTACAAGGTGGGCAAGGCCTACGGCTTTGAACTGGACCGGGGGCATATCAAGGATTTTGCCGCAACCCTGGGCATCGGCTTGACCGGCCAGTATGTGGAACAGATGGGCCGCAAGCTGCTGGGCGGCATCTTGAAAAAGGTCGGCGGCGGGTTGCTGGGCGGTCTGGGCAGCGCCGCGACAGGTTCGGCGTTCTCCTTTGCCACAACCTACGCCCTGGGCCAAGTGGCCAAGGAATACTACGCCAGCGGTCGCTCCATCAGCATGGACCAGCTCAAGCAGATTTTCTCCTCACTGCTTGAACAGGGCAAAGCCATGCAGTCCAACTACGCCGGTGAAATCCAGCAACGAGCCAGCACCGTCGATACGCGGCAGATTGCGGGGTTGATCCGGGGGGCGTGATACTTGTGGCGGGTGAAAAACGAGCCAAAAGTCAATCAGCCACGCACCAGATCGTCAAGCATGGGCCGCAATACCGGCAGAATAGCCGCCACGATGGCATCCACACCGGCCTCGTTGGGGTGCAGGCCGTCAGGCAGGGTCAGTTCCAGGTTGCCGGGGATGCCGGGGAGAAAATCGGGCATCAGGGGCACGTTCTTTTCCCTGACCAGCTCCTGATAGAGACCGTGGAACCGTGCGTCGTACTCCTCGCCCTGGCCGGACAGCGAGCGAACGCCGGTCAAAAGCACCAGCGCACCGGCATCCTGGCATTTGTCGATGATCCGCGCCAGATTGGCCTTGATCTCCTCGACCGGCAACCTCAAATACCAATCGTTGGTCCCGAACTCGACAATGACGAGGTCGGGGTTATGGGCAAGAAGGCGATCAATGCGGCGCAGGCCGTCATATGCCGTGTCGCCGGACACGCCGCCGTCGATCACCCGGACCTCCCTTCCTTCGCGATTCAGAATTTGTTCCAGTCGGGATGCAAAGGACGATTCCGGTGCAAGGCCGTATCCAGTGGTCAGGCTGTCGCCAAGGGCTAGGATCGTAATCATGATAGAACTCTATGGTTTTCACAAAAAAATGAAGATGCGTTGGGCGGTGCCATCTGAAATCATCGGTTCACTCCAGCTTTTCCGCGATACCCCGAAGCGCTGGTGATGACAGGCAATCCTCCAAATACAAAGGGGTAAGGCTTGTGATAGCCGTAACTTCGCCCTGAAGGTTTGCGTCAAATTCCATGTCCAAACAACCATATCCGTAATTCCCAACATTTGTCGTCACCCATTGGTTGGGAGCAAACTCCGGCCAATCCCACTCCTGATCCAGTTGGTAACCGCCCTGGGTCGATATGGTCCATTCTCCACGCTCGCCGAAGAACCAGATATTGCCCGGTGTCGGGTTGGCAAACCATCCGCGATCCGCAACCTGGTTTGTCTGCAACTGGCCTGATGCGGACACAAGGGGGAAAAAGAGCAGAACGATCAGTACAATAATCGAGATTTTAGTCATATGTGGCCTTTCTGCGGATTATAAGAAACATGAAATCCAAACAGGACAATCAGGCTGGCGGCAATGTATCGCCATCCACTGGAGGGAGATCAGGACTTGCGTCCATCCATGCATTCATGGCTTGGTCAAGGTTTCCATATCGCTCCATGAACCGCCGCGTAATCTCCCCCAGCCTGTCATCCAGTATCTCATACACCTTGCCCTGAATCTGCTCCGGCACACCACCATAAAACGCCTGGGCAATCCCTCCGGTGATGCAGGTCAGGGTGTCGCAGTCGCCGCCAAGAGAAACGGCGATTCGGATAGCGTCCTCGAAGTCCGTTGAATCGTAGAATGCACGGATGGCCTGGGGCACCGTACCTTGGGATGAGACTTCGAATGCATAGTCAGGGCGGATTTCGTCAACGTGTCGGCTCAGGTCGTACTGGAACCGCTGCTCGATGAATTCCTTGATATTGTCCTTCGACTTCCACGATCTGGCCAGGAAGATGGCCGCTGCCGTCGCCTGCCCGCCCTTGATGCCCTCGGGATGATTGTGGGTGACCTCGGTGACCTCCCTGGCCTTTTCCAGGACCGTTTCCAGGTCGTCGTAGGCGTATCCCACCGGACTGATGCGCATGGCCGCGCCGTTGCCCCAACTGTTGTAGGGACCGGCATCTGGGTCACTGGCCCATCTGTGAAAACTGCCGCCGTATCCGGCCCTGGGGTACCAGTGGTAGAAGCGTCTCAAGTTTTCGGCATAGGGAGTTCCGGTCAGGATGCTGTCCGCCAGGGCAACGGTCAGCACGGTGTCGTCGGTGAAGTGGGCGTTATGTGCAAAGAGATGGAATGCCTTGGTCTTGATGTTGTTCCACTCGTACACCGAACCGATGATGTCTCCGGCGATGGCTCCGATCATACTATTCTCCCCTGGGATTTCAGGTGCTTGTAGAGCCTACGGCAGGCCATGTCGATTTCGTCCTGCCACGCTTCCTCGTCATGATGGATGAGTGGCCCTCCAGCAAAATCAATATGTTCAGCGAGCAGTTCGTTGGTTGTCATGGGGAGTCCGTCTTCGGATATGGCTTCCTCCACCAGGTAACCTCCCAGGGCATGCAAGGCATCGGAATAACGATTTCTTGTAGTTTTGGCCTTGCCGTCGAGTTCCTGGGCGTCCCAAAAGGCGAGGAAACAGTCCACCAGTTCCGCGGATATCTTCCGTTCTCTTTCGGGGTGTTCCCCGATTTCCCAAGCGGAAACCCATGTCTGATCAGGTTTGGTCATAGTTTCATAATCTGTGTGGAGTATGTTCAAAACAGCCAATCACGGCAGCGACCGAAAACCGATATATTCTCTCTCAAAGGTCATTTTCCCGCTGGACAGGAATGCCTCATGGTCCCAGGCAGCATCTTCAAGGTGGACCCGGTAGTGCGGTTTTGCGACATACGTTTGCGCTGATGCCTTTTCACCATTTCCCAGAGTGACTTCAACCACCTCGCGGAAATACATGTCGCCTTCGAACAGATCAAGGCGATGCCACGCGTCAGGCGGAACATTGAAATAGACGATGCCTTCAACGCAAGACTCGGCATCGGGCACGAGCGCCGGATAGACCTGATGCGTGACGGCTTTCCGGGAATATCCTCGTAAAATGCCGGACATCCAGGGCAGACGGCATCCTGATACCGATTGCATAATGTCCTCGCACATCAGGGTGCCATATGCGAATAGGTGGCTCATCTTCTCCGAACCCTGCCCAACTGATTCAATCGATCGAATTCCTTTCGCTTCCCGAAAAAGCGCCTCACCTTCCTCTCCTCCCAATCTCCACCATCAGTCCGGTCATGGGCAGATGCACCAGCAGGGCCAGTGGCTTCGTGCCGAGAGCCTTTTCCAGGCACGATCGATCCTTGAAAATGATTCACTTTTATCCTCCGGTAAACTTGCTCCCACAACCACACTTATGCAGGGTTAGTAAATACTCCACATAGTAGCACGAATCAACGAAAAAGATGTGCAGTTAACAGTCTGTTGTTCTTGATCATAAAAATTTTGCTTCCATTCCTGATTCTGGAATACCCTCCGGGTAAGGTCTTCAAATTGCCACGGAGAATTTTAATCCACCGAAATCATTGGCATTGATTCGATGGATGCATCTTGAATCGTCATCTCGGCGACACGCTCCACTCAGGCTGTTGAAACCAATCAGGAGGAAACCATGCGCAAGGCCATCGTACTCGTCTCGATTCTTGTCGTGCTCACAACCGGCTGTGCCAGCTACCGCCCCATCGTGGACATGCAGGGGGTCAACTCCGTTCAGTATGAGCAGGATCTTCGTGATTGCCAGAACTACGCAAAACAGGTGTCTCCCGCGACCTCAAGCGTTGTCGGCGGTGCCATTGGTGCCGGAGCCGGGGCTCTGCTTGGTCTCGTTGTCGGATCATATTTTGGCCGTGCCGGTGATTTCGCCGGAATGGGGGCTGCTGTCGGCGGGACGTCCGGTGGCATGAGCGGGGCAGCGGAAGGGGCGCGGAGCCAGATGGATATTATTCGGCGGTGCATGGCCGGAAGAGGGTATAGGGTTTTGCAGTAAGTTTGCAAAAGTCCGGCAGGCGAGCATCAGATTTTTGCTTGGAATAATGAGAGGCATCAAGTAGCGAGGCATTACTTCAAGGTAATTATTGATAATTGTCGAAGGATATAAGATTCATGAGTCACAATGAAGACCCACGCCAAACATGGGTAACCTGCTTGGCGTGGGTCTTCATGGCGACATGCCGGAGGGGATGTTGATCAATCGAATAACCTACGCTGAACTGTCCCTGGCTTTCGGTATCGATCCAGTTCTTTGTCCGTGAACAGGGACCTTCGCCGGGGCCTGGGCTTGGTCGCCATGGTCGTGGTGCGGATCATGGGCATGGAAGTGGGCGTTGTGGTCTGCATGGCTTCATCCTCCTGAATCAAGTGTGCGTTGGATTCGCCACCCTGCCACCAGTAGCAACTTGAGGACAAGGCCAGCTTGGGCCAGATAGCAGGGACAGGACGACCAGCCCACGCCGAGTGCTGGGCCTCGGGCTGCATCATGCTCGACCAAGCGCATGGGCACTGGGCTGAGACAAACTAAATTGCCGCCGGATTAAATTAAAAGGCTTTCTTGCGTGGCAGGCTGATAACCTTGGCCATGCTTCAAAGGCTTGCAAAAAAATCAAGCCGAAAGAAAGCCCTCACCTTTAAATACCGGCTTGCCCTGAGCACCACTCCCAGTGTTCCGTGGAGTACTCGCCAACAGCACCAGGACCGCGAAGGCTGCCGAGGTAATGGCCGGGATCTTCCATTCGGTTTTTGCCAGGTTCACCCCTTGGATACATTTACCCTGGCCAGTCGTTCCGCAGCAGCCTTTTGCTCTTCGGATGTTTCGCGCTTACGGATCATGGGCAAAACCTTCAAGCGACCCTTGGATTCGCTCCAGAACTTGGCCTTCAGCTTGTCGCACTTCTCAGTGGGCCGTGTGCTCAGAAGCGGGCAATCCTTCGACGTGCAATTCAGAACTCCCTCCCAGTCGCCACCGCAGTAGTCGAGGCATTTGAGCGCCAAGCAATCCCTGAGAGTGGCATGCGTCGTTTTCATGGTCGTAATGTTTACTCGTTTACAGGGGTGGCAGCGTGATGCTCGCACGCGTCCGGTTCCGGCAATGGGCCTTGCCTGTAGGACCGTATCCGCGACTTTTAGCAGGCAGACCGTCAAGTTGTCGTGGCGATAGAGCGCCGTGCGTATACGGCGGCCATCTTTGCCTGAGGACTTGGGGTAAACTGGAGTACTTCGCGGATATCGTCAACGCCCAAGGCCACCACTGGGCCACTTGTTTCGCCTCGGAACCCGAGCAGGTTCCTCAAACCGGGCACATGGGTCCGACTTGCCGGTAGCCCATGTGTTCTGAAAATGCCAGAACCAAGAAGGTCTTTAGGTAGCCGTCGAGGCCGTGCAAACCTGGGAAGAAGAGGCAGGACGCCTCGGGGTTTCCAGGGTGGAGATGGAGTTCATGCGCTCAGCCTTTGAATGGGCAATGGAGCCTCCTTTGCACAAGACTGTTCTCTGAGCGGAAACGGCTTCCCTGTTGCTCAACGAACCTGCCAGTCGCATCCAGGGCACCAAACTTCATAGGATGGGTCATAACAAGCTGTCAGGAATTGAGCGAAAATATGAAAAAAATGCTTTCTTTTGCATTATTATCCAGTTTCTAATTTTTACCGATTGCCTCTTGACGTTTCAAAAGCCGGACTGGGTCAGGATTGTAACTGTGCCTGGAATATCGTCGATTATCTAACATGTTAGATAAATATTATTCAAAAATACATATATTTCAAAGAATTGATCCTCGCCCAAAACAGGATCGATTGGTACGAAAAAGCCCGGATATGAAGGTTGCCTCAAAAAAAGGATGCAGTGTATGAATCGCCCCCATGTGCATCATTTGGCAGAAATCCCTTGATATTCTGGAAAAATCAATAAATCCGATACATGTTCGGACCTTGCTGACGCCGCTTCAAGCCCACCTGGGTTCCGATGGTTTGACGCTTTGCGCCGACAACGGGTTCGCGGTCTCGTGGATTGCCAATCGGTACCAGGGGGCCATTGAGCAGGCCGTGCGCCAAGTCTCGGATCGGGACGTTCCGGTGCGTATCGTGTGCGCTGTTCAGGGCGGGGGTAATGGACCTGCGGGACGTGCAGCGGAGAGCGGCGCTCTGCTACCGGTGAAAGCTGGAGTCCGGGAAGACTCCGGGCAAGCCTTGGGGAGTACGGCGGCGATTACCGGCACATCCATTGGCGAAAACGGTCGGATTGAACGCCGTGTGCCGCAACGCGCATACCAGCGAGCCTTGCCGCTGCCCGCTGCCGCGCCCTTGCCCATGACCGCGCCCGTGAATCACATGGCCGGGAGTCGGCCCGAGGGCGGTTTGAACGGTGCCGGATCGTGGCGCTATTCATTCAAGGATTTCGTGGTCGGGCCGAGCAATGAACTGGCTTTTAGCGCAGCCCGGAGCATTTGCCGCCAGCAGCTTGTCACGGATCAGTTCTATGTTTGTTCCGCGCCAGGCCTGGGCAAGACCCATCTGCTCCAAGCCATCGGCCAGGAACTGTCGACCAATGGCGGATCGAAACAGGGGCGGGTCCGGTTGGCCTATCTCACCGCCGAGGACTTTGCCTGCAGGATGGTCATGGCCTTGAAGCAGCGCGAGATGGAGAGCTTCAAGGCCGGTTTGCGGGATGGAGTGGACATTCTGCTCCTGGAAGACATCCACTTTCTTCAGGGCAAGGAAAAAACCCAGGAAGAATTGCTGGCCACGGTCAAGTCCCTGCGGTCCCATGGGAAAAAAGTCGTGTTCACCAGCTCCTTTCTGCCCAAGGAAATGCCCAAGCTGGACAGTCTGCTGGCATCGCAGTTCTGCGACGGGTTCATGGCCGTCATCGACAAGCCGGATTTCAACACCCGGATGCGTATCCTGGAAAACAAGGCCCGTGTGTTCCAGGTTCCGATTCCGCATGACGTGAACGAGTTGTTTGCCAACACCATTCACAGTGATATCCGCTTGCTGGAAAATTGCCTCCAAAACCTGGTGATCAAAGCCCGGCTGATGAACCAGCACATCAACCGGGATCTGGCCATGGAAGTGTTGAAGAATTACGCCCCTACCTCGCCCAAGCCGGACCTGGAAACGATCACCGCCTTCATTTGCCGCTCCTTCAACCTTTCCCACGACAGCCTGCGGACCAAAAGCCGCAAAAAAGAGTATGTCTTGGCCCGGAATTCGATCTTCTATCTGGCCCGCAAGCACACCGAGCTGTCCCTGAAAAACATCGGTGAAGCCTTCAACCGCAAGCATTCCAGCGTGATCAAGGGTATTACCCAGATGGAGCGGGAGATGTCCCGCCAGAGTACGGTGGGGCGACAGGTGGACCGGTTGATCCAGACCCTGGAAGCCCAGACCTTGGGCCATGTCGCAATCCAGTGACCCATCGCCCAATTAGCCTGGCTGTTCTTACCTGATGAGCTTTTTCTGATATCATTCCTCACTCACGGGCTGTATCCAAAGTCTCCTCAGGATAATCACTCATTGGGACTGTCCCCCCTCCTGTTCAGAATGAAATCCCCGAGCAAATGTCCACAACCTGCTTGCGCAGCTTCCGCCCTGGTTTGTGCTGTTTATCGTGCCAGGAGATGTAGCGCTTGGCGCTTCGAGACAGCGACGCGCCCTCAGCATGGGTTTTCAGTGCGGAGAGAAACACGCTGACGATCATGGACTCGTTGACATCGCCTGTGACCAGTTCCCGCAGCGCATCCGCGTACTCCTCATCCAGCCCTAGACGGAACAGGTAATCCAGGGTCAAGAGGTGCAGGGAACCCATTGCGCCGAATTCCTCGATCTCGACAGCCAGGTCTCTCCAAAACGACGACGCAATATACACCTCTTCATCCATTGCACCGCCATGTGAGCGCGGTTCCCAGAGACTGTCTTCGCGCAGTGTGAAGAGCGCCCTGCGGCTTTGCGGCGATTTGCGAAGATAGCAGGGCGACGGCAGACTGTAACACACATCAGCATCCCTGACGCTGCCCATCCCCCCCCAGCCCGCCGCCAGGGTTTGCGGAACCGTGCGCAGGGCCGGAAGCTGCTGGTTCTTATCCGCATGGGCAAAGACGACCAGGTAGCTGGTGTGCCTGCTGACAAGTTGGTATTTCAGGGCCAGAGTTTTGGCCTGTTCGTCGTTCGTTGTTTCCTTGGGGTCACCCCACCAAACGGAAATTTGTGTACGCTAAGCCATGAGGCCTACCTCGCAACGCGGGTACATTTCGGCATTGTGGGGTACAATCCGGGGTATCGTTTTTGACCTGGTTATTTTGGAATCAGGAATAACAAGATGTTACGGCAAGGATTCGATTTCTATCGTAGAGCCGCATTGACGGGGAACCAGCAGCTGGGCATCGAAACCTGAACAGAGATGAGGGCTTTCCTGTTTGCCAGAAGTGTTGGCAGTGCCAACTGAATGGGCGCAAACACTAGAGGCTTTACTGGAAAACACATTTTTTAACATGCTTGAATTGTTAAATTTATTTCATGGCATGGGACGTGCTGTATGAGATGCAAGACCATAACGGTTCAACCTCTACAGGAGAAACGAACATGAAGAAGCTTTTCGCGATTGCAATTCTGGCGGTTACGCTCTGCCTGACCGGGCTGGTCGTGTCAGGGGCGGCCCTTGCCCAGCCGTGCGTGGACAACGGGGATGGAACCGTGACGGACAATGGTACTGGTCTGATGTGGCAGAAGGCAACGGCTGGTCCAATGAACTGGTTTGCGGCCATGAGTTACGCAAACAGTCTTTCTTTGGGTGGACATCTGGGCTGGAGGCTGCCGAGTAAGGATGTATTAGTTAATCTTTACCATTCTCACTGTAAATCTATGATGGAAGTAGTGTCGCCTCTTTTTTACTGGTCGTCTACTACCAACGCCGGCCTTATGTACGTCGCGTGGCTCGTCGATTTCGGCAACGGCGTCGTGTACGGCAGCTCTAAATCGCATAGCTACTACGTTCGTGCCGTGCGTGCCGGACAGTGATGGGTGATTTGCTTATTCGGTGATTTGGACCTTCGAGTTATTTAGTAACTTCAATCCCACCCCCGAAACTGGGCTTTCTTTCAATATTAGGAGCCGGAAAATGATATGTTATCGCATCACACTCGTCTCGATCGTCTTATTGGTCATGGCATTTCTGCCTGTGACCCCTTTTGCGCAGCTTCAAGCTGGGAATCTTTATGGCACGGTGCTTTTCGAGGAAGATCCATTGCCACTTCCGGGTGTAATGATAACACTTCAGGGCCAAGGCGCTCCTCAGGTTCAGATTACGAATGACCAAGGCCATTTCAGATTCTTGGATCTCCCTGCGGGGGTCTACTCTCTGGTAGCTAGATTGGAAGGATTTTCCACAATACAATATGCCAATATCGTCATCAATATTGGGAGAAACACACAGATAGAAATCCTTATGGGACAGTCACGATAAGTCAACAAGTAGCCTCAATTATGACCTAACCAAATAATAGCTGGCAACAAAACTACGGCAGGCACGAACTCGATCTGTAAGCTTTTCCCGTTGACTTGCAGTTTGTATTCATTCTTGAATCACGCGCGACGGGCTTTGCCCTCCCCAACACCATTATAGTCCATGCTTTCATGATGGTTACGCTCAAAGACCAGCTATCCCGTAAAAAGCTCTGGGCCATCCTCGGCATCACTCGCAAGAAGTACGACACGATCAAGCCATGGAAGAAGGCAGGGGTGTCAAAGGAAAAATATGCGGAGATGCTCAATCTCATGCCCCATGAAGCAATGCAGATATTGAAGGACGAAGCGGACGCGGAAAGGTTGGTGGAGAGCATCTTTGGATCGCATCGCCTGGAACTCTACGACAGCTTCGATGACACCCAGCGCCGGGAACTGTACGAGAAGTGTCGGCAACTGGCCACGTTCCCCAAGATCATCCTGTCAGTCTTCACCGGTTCGACGTTGACGGGCCAGCTTGGGGTGATCGAGAAATACGATATGGATATTGAGGTCTGTACTCCGGCCTATGTCAGGCTTTCCTCTGCGTGGTCAAAGGAACGGATAGTTGAGGGAAGTTTGGAGAAGGCTGTCCAGCGTAAGGCAATGGAATAACAACCAGCAAGGAGGCAAGGTCATGACGATTTCCGAGACAATAACCATCCCCCAGGTTCCTTTTGGTTCAATCGGCGTTTCGGTGACTCGGGTCGGCCTGGGCGGTGAAGGGGTGCTCAGAACCCATGGTCGCGAAGAAGAGGCCCGCAGTGTCATTGAAAAAGCCTTGGATCTTGGAATCGGCTACTACGACACGGCACCGGCGTATTCCGGTAGCGAAAACTATCTTGGATCTGTCTGGAAAAGCGGGTACTTCGATAGAAACTCCATCTTCCAGACCTCCAAGTCAGCCAGCCGCGATTATGACGGTGCCATGCGGGACTTGCGCGAGACTCTGTCCAAGCTGGGTACGGACCATCTGGACTTGTGGCAGATTCATGATGTCCGGACCATGGGGGATTTCGCGGAGATCAGTGGCCCAGGCGGTGCGCTGCAAGCATTTATCGAAGCCAAGGAATCAGGGCTGGTGCGGCATATCGGCGTAACCGGGCATCACGATCCGGAAGTGTTGACCAAGTGCGTTGAGGAATGGCCACTGGATAGCGTTCTGCTTCCGGTGAACCCGGTGGAAGGCATATTGGGCGGGTTTCTGACCAAGACGCTTCCAGCAGCCAAAAGCAAAGGCATGGCCGTGATTGCCATGAAAGTGCTGGGCGGCGGTCACTACCTGGTTCCGGAACAGAACCTGACAGCCCCAATATATCTACGCTACGCCCTGTCCCAGCCCGTGGACGTGGTTATCGTCGGTTGCTCAACTCCGGCTGAAGTGGAAGAATTGGCCCTGGCTGCGCATTCGTTTGTCCCCATGAGCCGGGAAGATCAGCAGGCATTGCTGGAAGGTTTCCGGCCCCATGCTCGAAGCCTGGCTTTTTACCGGGGCCGGTGAGGTCAGTATCGCTCAAAAGGTGATGATTTCAAAGCCCTGATCTCGGTAACCGGCCATGCTGGGATGACCGGACATGTCATCCAGGAGAGCCAGGCCTTGCTCTTTGGCAGCTTCCAGGGTTCCCAGCTTGGTGGAGCAGGCTTTGCAAACCCCTTCACTGAGACCGGCAGCCAGGTTCTTTTGCCACAAACCGTTCAAGGGATTGTCAGTTTTTACCAACTCGGGAATCAGCTTAACCGCGGCTCCCTCGATGACCACCTTCGGCGCATACCCCTTGGCCTGCATATCCAAGGCATTCAACAGGACATGGATGAAACACATCGGATCTCCGTTGAAAACGAACAGGGCAATTTTCTTCATGTTATTCTCCTCATTATAGGTTAAATCCGGAACTCACCAAACAAAACAGGCCGTGAGATAATTGAGATACCGGTCAAATGGACCTTCTCAAAATCTCCGCCAATGTCTTATCATCCAAAGCGACGGGGTTGCCCTTCATACTGCTTGCCTTGCGGGCCTTCTCAACGATCAGGGGAATGTTCCTGGAAGATATTCCCAGCTTGCCCAAGGTAGGCACTTGAAGCGTTTCGCAGGTTTGGCGAATCCATTGCAATGCTTGCCACGCGTCAGCGTTCGGCGTTCCCGTCAATAATGCCCCGATGTGCGCAAAGCGTCTGGATGCTGGGCCATCTCCGGTGGCTTTGATGTTCGCCTCAAATACGGCTGGCAGCAGCGCCGCACAGACAATTCCATGGGGAGCCTCAAACAGGCCGCCGATGGGGGCAGCGAAGCCATGCACAGCGCCTAAACCGGCATTCGCGATGACCAAGCCGGACAACAGGCTGGCCAATGACATCTTTTCGCGGGCTTCGCGATCCGTTCCGTTTGACCATGCCCGAAGCAGCGAACTTGCCGCTGCTCTGATGCCGGTTTCGCACAGCGCGTCGGTAATGGGATTGGCATTGCGGGTGGTATAGGCTTCGATCAACTGCGTCAGAGCGTCCAGGCCCGTGGATGCGGTCACTTCCGGAGGCATGGAAATCGTCAAGGCGGGATCAACAAGAGCAAGTTTCGGAAGCATCAAAGGACTGCGCAGGCTGACCTTAACCTGATGCGTTGAGGACTTGATCACCGCGTTTCTGGTCACTTCAGCCCCTGTTCCGGCTGTTGTCGGGACGGCGATATTCGGGAGTGGGGGCCGCAACAGCGGTTGAGCCTTGCCGATCACTTCGAGATAGTCAAAAATATCACCTTGGTTTGCCAGCAGTGCGGCAATGGCCTTTCCCGCATCAACGGCTCCGCCCCCTCCAAAGCCGATGACAAGATCGCAATCATGCGATCGGCCTGCTTCTACCCCGGACAGTACAGCATCGACCGTAGGTTCACCGCCTTGAATCGGGTAGAAATGCCAGTCAATGTCCTGGCGGGGATGGCAATATTCCATTGCTCTTTGAGGATTACTCCCAGTTACAACCAATGCCCGAGAGCCCATGGCCGCGGCCAAAGACGGCAACTCCCGGCACGCGCCTTCCCGGAAAAAGATACGGGCCGCTGTCGTAAACTCAAAGGAGAGGAACGATTCTATCATAATATTTCCATCCG
Organism: Desulfonatronum thiodismutans; assembly: GCF_000717475.1. Classification (NCBI taxonomy): domain Bacteria; kingdom Pseudomonadati; phylum Thermodesulfobacteriota; class Desulfovibrionia; order Desulfovibrionales; family Desulfonatronaceae; genus Desulfonatronum; species Desulfonatronum thiodismutans. The sequence goes on along the minus strand of NZ_JPIK01000023.1, from coordinate 79,750 downwards.
TTTTCGTCAGGTATCCGGTGTTGTCCCATTCCCAAGGCCAGGCTTAGCGACCACCTTCTCAAAATATCGCCCGCCTCGCATCGCGAGGGCTAACTCATGTTCAGCCCAGAACGCAACGCATCGATATGGGAGATCACTGATACCCTCAGCCATCCGCAGGCCAAGACCGGCGATATACATATGGATTGTGGTTCCTGTCGATTTTTCACGCCCAACTCAGCAAGGATGGGAGAAAAGCAGGGATAGACGTAGCAGTGTCCCTCGATGGTGGGAAAGAGGGTGGAAATGGCTCTTGCCATTCCTGCAACCAGAAAAGGTGGGAAAAGAGTGGGAAAGAAACTCGGGAGCAACAAAAAAAGGGTTACAGCATTTGCTGTAACCCTTTGATTTTTTTGGTGCCGAGGGACAGAATTGAACTGCCGACACGGGGATTTTCAGTCCCCTGCTCTACCGACTGAGCTACCTCGGCGTCGAAAGATTGAGCTTCTATCCAAAACTTCAGACCTTGGCAAGTGTTTTTGGATGCGTTTTTCATTCCCTCTCCAGGATGGCCAGGGTGTCATGAGAAGGTCTGGTCGATGAGTTTGCGGTGGCCGGCGGGGAAGGCGAAGAGGTTGAGTTCATCAGGGCGGACCCAGCGGTATTCCTGGGCCGCGGTGAGGATGGGCGGGGGCTTGGGGTGGTCGTCTTCCAGACGGCAGCGGTAGCAGTGCAGGGCCACGCGGTATTTGGTGTAGCCGTGGCGGATCACGGCGAGCTTGCGCGGGTCGTTCACCACGAAGCCGGTTTCTTCCATGTATTCGCGGATCAGAGTCTGCTCCGGGGTTTCCGCGCCTTCGATGGTCCCGCCGGGGAACTCCCACAACCCTGCCCAGACTCCGGTGGCCGGTCGCTTCTGGATGTAGATCAGCCCCTGGGCCATGAGCACGCCGGTGGCTACGTCGATGGGGATATAGGTTACGGCTTTGGCCGGGACTGGGCGTTCCAGGACGATGTCCAGGCGGCGGGCCTCGCAAACGTCGTGCAGGGGGCAGGAAGAGCAGCGGGGGCGGCGGGGAAGGCAGATCAGGGCGCCCAGTTCCATAAGGGCCTGGCTGAAGTGTCGGGCTTGTCCCGGCGGCGTCAGGGCCAGGGTCTGCTCGGCGATGAACGTGGCCGTGGCCCGTTGCCGGACCGGGACGTCCAGGTCGAATACCCGGGCCAGGACCCGGCTCACGTTGGCGTCCACCACGGCATGGGGCTGGTTGAAGGCAATGGCGCAGACCGCGGCCGCGGTGTACGGCCCCACTCCGGGCAGGGCCAGCCAGTCGGCATGGTCCCGGGGCAGGATTCCGGAGAGGTTGTCCATTACGTGCCGGGCCGCCCGGAGCAGATTTCGGGCCCGGGTATAGTACCCAAGCCCCTCCCAGGCCGTCAGGACCTTGTCCTCCTGAGCCCCGGCCAGAACGCGGACATCCGGGAACCCGGCCATCCAGCGCTGAAAATAGCCCACCACCCGATCCATCTGGGTCTGCTGGAGCATGACCTCGGAAATCCAGACCTGGTAGGGATCATACGTCCTTCGCCAGGGCAGGTCCCGGGCGTGGCCCGAAAACCAGTCCAGCAGGGGGCGGGAGAAGGTGGACTGGTCAACCACGATTGGATGGATCGGATTTTCGGCCGGTCTTCCGCCTGCCTTTTGGAGAATCTTTCGGGGCTTCTTTCGGGGTTTTCGTTTGGTCTTCCTTCTGGGCTTCCTTTCGGACACCTTTTCGGCTGGAGCCTTTGGCGGCCCGCTTGGGGGCGGTTTTCTGCGACGTCTTTTCCGACGTTTTCTCCGGCGTCTTCTCCGGCGTCAGGGTCAGATTGATCTCCAGGCGGGAGAGGCTGACGTCCTCCAGGATCACGGAAACCCGCTGCCCCATCCGGAAAGTCCGCCCGGTCCGCCGCCCCACCAGTTCGTGGCGTTCCGGAAAAAAGGCGTAATAGTCGTCGGTCAGCGAGGACAGCCGGACCATGCCGTCGGCCAGCAGGTCGGACAGCTCCACGAAAAAGCCGAAGTCGGTCAGGGAGGAGATCACTCCGGACAATTCCTCGCCCACCCGGTCCAGCAAGAACATCACCGTGACCCGCTTCAGGATCTCCCGCTCCGCGGCCATGGCCCGGCGCTCCCGGATGCTCAGCTGATCGCCCAGGGTCTTGAGTTGTTTATTGGAGATTTTCGGGCCAAGCCCGGTCAGGGCGGCTTTCAGGGCCCGGTGCAGTTCCAGATCCGCGTAGCGCCGGATGGGGGAGGTGAAATGGGCGTAGCAGGCGGAGGCCAGGCCGAAGTGGCCGAGGTTGTCCGGGCTGTATTTGGCCTGCATCTGGCTGCGCAGGAGCAGCCGGTTGACCAGGAATTCCATGTCCGTGCCCTGGGCCGCGGCCAGAATGGCCTGTAGAGTTTTGGGATCGGCGGGTTCACCTTTCTTGGGCAGGCTCACGCCCAACTCGGTCCGTTCCAGAACCTTGAACAAGGCGCGCAGCTTGTCCGGGTCCGGCTGGTCGTGCACCCGGTAGAGCATGGGCCGCTCGCGCTTGGTCAGGAATTCGGCCACGGCCTCGTTGGCCGCGATCATGAACTCCTCGATGATCTGGTGGGAAAAATGTCTGGGTCGGGATTGAATATCCGAGGCCTCGCCCTGGACGTCCAGGAGCACCGTCGGGTCCGGTAGATCGAAATCCAGGCTGCCCCGGCCATGTCGCCGCCGCTTCAAGGCCCGGGCCAGGGTCGCGGCCCGGTCCAGCATGGGCAGCAGCGGGCTCAGATCCCGGCGCACGGAATGGTCGTTTTCCTCCAGGGCCCGGTGGACCTGCTCGTAGGTCAGGCGGGCATGGCTCTGGATCACCGCGGCGTAAAAGTCGGAACGCAGGATCTTGCCGTCCGGGGAAAAGTCCATTTCCGCGACCATGGCCAGGCGGGGCTCGTCGGGGTTCAGGCTGCACAGGCCGTTGGACAGCCGCTCCGGAAACATGGGTTCCACGGATTTGGGAAAATAGTAGGAGTTGCCCCGTTCCCGAGCCTCCTCGTCCAGGGGGGTGAAGGGCGCGACGTAATGGGCCACGTCCGCGATGGCCACCCACAGGGTGAAGCCCTGGGCGATCTTTTCGACGCAGACCGCGTCGTCGAAGTCCTTGGCCGTCTCGCCGTCAATGGTCACCAGGGGGAGTTCGCGCAGATCCTTGCGGTTATTGAAGTCCTCCTCCGCCGGCTTCTCGGGGAGGGCCTCGGCCTGTTCCAGGGCGGCCTCCGGAAACCCGGCGGGCACGTGATGGTTGAATTTGACTATCTGCTCCTGAACGTCCAGGTTGATCTCCGATCCGAGTACGGACTTGATGGCCCCGGACCAGAGATGTTCCTCCAGTCGCTCGCCGATCCGGGCCAGGACGATGTCGTTCTTGCGCGGTTGCAGGTCCGGGTCGGAAGAGGTCAGGAGCAGGTGAATGCCCAGCTTGGGGTCCGTGGCCTGGGCCAGCCATTGGCCCTGTCCTCTCGCGTCCAGGATGCGCACGGCGTAGATCTCGGTCTTGCGTTCCAGCACTCGGACCACGCGGCCTTCCGGATTACGGCCGCGGTGTTTGGGCATCAGGGCCACGGCCACCTTGTCTCCGTGGCGGGCGTCGCCCAGATCCCGGGTGCTCACGAAGACGTCCTTTCCGCGGCCGCCCTCCTGCAGCACGTACCCCACCCCGGAGCGCTGGACTTCCAGCTCTCCGGTGATGATCCGCATGTTCTCGGCCAGGCCGTAGGCGTCGCGCATCCGGATGATCCGGCCTTCCCGGACCAACTGGTTCAACGTCTCGGTCAGATCGTTACTTTGCCGCTTTCCTACTCCCAGAAGCTGGGACAGTTCGGCGTAAGCCAGGGGAGTACGGGCTTTGCGAAAAGCCTGGAGCACGCTTTCCGATGTCACGGCGTCTGATTGTTTTTTTCGGGCCATGGCGGCTCCTCCTCGCTTGTCATTTGATGCAGCAGGTTCTGGAGAAAGGTCTGGAATCGCAACAGGTCCAACGGAAGTTCCCGATGCAGAAAGTGCAGCTTCTCACGTAGATACTCGATTTTAGCCATGTCATAGTTCATCTCAAAGTAATAACGCCGAAAATGGCGAAATCGCATCAATTCCTGGAGAGCATCATGGACCTCGTCTTGAATCACGGCCTCTCGCATGCCGGGAATCGCAATCCGCATCCGGTCCAGGAGATCCTTGTGCCAGCGCTGGCCGTCCAGGCTGTTCTCGAAAAATTGGGCAATGCGCCAGAAGCAGGTTTCGGCGCAGGTATAGTAGTCCGCCAGGAAGCTGGCGTGGAGCATGGCCAAGGAGCGTTGCTGAACAAGCCTTGGCGCATCCTGTTCCAGAAAAGCAAGATAGGCTTGCTCCTGCCCATGCAGTAGATTCATGGTTTTTCCGATGTACCCAAGAAGCGTCCGAAGCGCTTCCATATCTTTTATGACGGGCATGACGGAGTCTCCCAGAGCAGGCGGCCATGGGTGCGAATTTCATCGGCGTGGAGCGGCTCTATGCACTCCAATTGGACCAGGTCGACGGGAAAATCGGTTAGTTCCATGCACCTGCCCAACATTTTGAAAAAAATCTCCGGTTCCGTCACGCCTTCCACCGCCAAGTCTATGTCTGAAAACTCACGGAATGCGCCCTGTCTGGTCAGGGAGCCCCATTGATAAATCCGCTTGGGCTGGAACTCTTGAATGATCATCTGAACGAGACGTCGGGCATCCTCGCGGGCTCGGCGTTCCAGGTGCGCGTTGCGCGCCGAGGCTTCCCGGAATCGTCGGCCAATGGTCCGAGCGGCTTCGACTGGATCGACCTGGAAAGAAGTCGGCCGTAAAGCGTCTTGGTGATGCGCTTGGCAGGATGTCCGGCATTTAGCCCGGTGAGATAGTTGGTCCGTCTTCATTGGATTGCCCTTCATTCACCATTCACTCCTGGTCGATCTCCGCCCGGAGCATTTGATCATCCCCGACCAGGGCCAGAATGTCCAGGAAAGCCGGTTCAAAGCTGCCCGGTCCGGTGGATTTTTGGGCCGCCAGCTCTCCGGCCACATTGTAGAGGGCCATGGCGCCCACGGTTCCGGCCAGGGTCTCGCCTCCCGCGCCGACGAACGCGGCCACGGTGGAACTCAGGGCGCAGCCCATGCCGGTGATCTTGGTCATCAGGGGAGAGCCTCCGGACAGGCGGATGGTGCATTGCCCATCCGTGACCAGATCGCGTTCCCCGGAAACAGCCACCACGCAGTTCAGTTTGGCGGCCAGGTCCCGGGCCGTTTCGGCGATCTCCTCCACGCCATGCACGGCGTCCACGCCCCGAGCGCCTCCCTGGGCCCCGGAAACGGCCAGGATTTCGGACGGGTTGCCGCGCAGCACGGAAATGGTCACGGCATCCAGAATCCGGCATACGGTTTCGGTCCGAAAGCGGGTCGCCCCGGCCCCCACCGGGTCCAGGACCACCGGCTTGTTCAACTCATTGGCCTTCTTCCCGGCCAGGATCATGGCCTCCACCCAGGGGCCGCTCAAGGTGCCGATGTTCAGGGCCAAAGCGTTGGCCAGGGACGTCATCTCCTCCACCTCCTCCGGAGCATGGGCCATCACCGGGTAGGCACCCTGGGCCAGCAGCACGTTGGCCGTCACGCCCATGACCACGTAGTTGGTGATGTTGTGAACCAGCGGCCCGGCCCGGCGCATGGTCCGAAGCTGCTCTGCCGCGATTTCCGGCCATTGTTTTTCTGTATCTCGCATGATCGCTCCTCACCATGATTTACCTGGTTTCCGACAGCCACGGCATTTTGTTCTCGAACTGCGGGATCTCTGGATCGATATCGAAATCGAAATCGTGATCGAAATCGATTTTTAGCAACTTTCCGATTTCGATTTCGATAGCGATTTCGATGGGTGTTGCCCCTCCCCTGGGGGACACTTGAACACCCTACAATCTACCACTATGGAATTATTGTAATTCTACAGAGAACAAATATGTCCTGTTCCGACAACGGCGACCGGTTGAGCCCGGACGCCGGAGGCGCTAGACTGATCCGCTTCGCGTCCTCTCCGAACAACCCGCCCAATTATTCATTCACACGCCATGGCTGAACCAATTGCTTTGAATCCCCATCGCGAGGAACCGCGGTCGCTTTCCATCTCACGGGACCACCCCGAAGGTCCAGGGGTTTACCTGTTCAAAGACGCCAAAGGGCGGATTTTATATGTCGGCAAGGCCAAGAACCTGCGTCGCCGGTTGGCGTCGTACTTTCGGCCCGCGGCGCAACTTCCGCTCAAAACCCGGGCCATGGTCGCCAAATCGGCGGCGGTGGACACGCTGCGCACTACCACGGAAAAGGAAGCCCTGCTTCTGGAGTCCAGCCTGATCAAAAAGCATCGTCCACGGTACAACATCTGCCTGCGCGACGACAAGCAGTACGTGCTGTTCAAGCTGGACGCCCAGACCGAGTATCCGCGCCTGACCCTGACGCGCAGGGTGCTCAAGGACGGGGCCCTGTACTACGGCCCGTTCATTTCCTCCCAGGCCGCCCGCCAGACGTTGAAGGCCGTGCATCGCCTGTTCAAGCTGCGCCGCTGCAAGGACACGATGTTCCGCAACCGGGTTCGGCCCTGCCTCTACCATCACATGGGCCAGTGTCTCGGACCCTGCGTTCTGGATGTATCCAGGGAGAACTACGCGGACATGGTCCGCCGGGTGCGGATGTTTCTGGGCGGTCGATCCAAGGAACTGGGAGTAATTCTCAAGAAGCGCATGCAGGAGCACTCCGAACGATTGGAGTACGAAAAGGCCGCGGAGCTCCGCGACCTGCTCAAAGGCGTTCAGCAGACTCTGGAGCGCCAGGCGGTCGTCCTTTCCGACGAGTTGGACCGGGACGTGATCGGCCTGGTTCGCGATGCGCGGGGCGTGGGGCTGAGCATTCTGTTCATTCGCCAGGGGTGCCTTCTGGACAGCAAGAGTTTTTTCTGGCCCGCGGTGGAAGAATCCGTCGGCGATGCAGGGGCGTCGTCCGGGCTGGATGAAGACTCGAAAGCCGGTCGCCACGAGGCCGTGGCCGGACCGGAAGGGGAAGCGGACTACGGCCTGGAGGACGAGGAGGGCGGCGGCGCGTTGCTGGAAAGCTTTCTGGTCCAGTTCTACGGTCCGGAGCGGTTCATTCCGGAGCGGATCATCCTGCCAGCGCGGTTGGCGGAAACCGTGGGGAACGACTCCATTGTCCAGGTGCTGACCGAACGTCGCGGTGCGCTGGTGCGGTTGACCGCGGCCCGGGGCGAGGCCCAGCGGCGGCTGGTGGAAATGGCCGAGGCCAATGCGCTGGAAGCCATGAAGCGTCGGGAGCCGGACTTGGCCGCGCTTCTGGCCGACGCCCTGCGCCTGGCGGGCCCGGTTCGGCGCATCGAGGCCGTGGACGTTTCCCATCTGAGCGGGCAGGGCGTTCGGGTGGGCATGGTGGTCTTCGAGGACGGGCGACCGCGCACGGACGCCTACCGCATCCACGCCATGCCCGAGCTGGAAGGAACCCATGACGACTACCTGGCCCTGGCCCGTTGGGCCGAGCGGCGGATCGAGGCCGGGCCGCCGTGGCCGGACCTGCTGCTCATCGACGGAGGCCTGGGGCAGCTCGCCGCGGTGGGGAGGGTCTGTTCCGCGGCGGGGCTGGACCAAGCCTGGAACCTGGCTTCCATGGCCAAGGCCGGTCGCCGGGGCGGCGAACTTGAGGACAAGGTGTTCCGTCCGGGACGCAAGAATCCGCTCCCGCTGCGACCTGGAAGCAAGGAACTGCTCTTTTTGCAGCAGATCCGGGATGCGGCGCACCGGTTCGTGATCTCCCGGCAACGCCAGGCCCGGAAGCGCAAGGCCCTGGACACCCGCCTGGAAGCCATCCCCGGGGTGGGACCAAAGACCGCCCGGTTGCTCTGGGACCACTACCCGGACATCGCGGCCATGGCCCGGGCCTCTCTGGAAGAGCTGACGGCCCTGCCCGGCCTGGGGCCGGACAAGGCCAGGAAGGTTTATGAAGGGTTGAGGGTGGAAACGGAGGATGGTTGACCCGCCGAACGTCGCGTCACTCTTCAGCGATCCGGGCCGCGAAATCCAGATTCTGCTTGCCCATGATCAGGGTCTGGCCGGGCTTCATGGCGTTGAGCCGGACTTTAGGGGCGTGAATGCCCAACTGTTCGGCGAAGTTGTCGCAGTTCTGCTCCAGGACCGGAAACGACCCCCAGTGCATGGGCACGACTTCCTCGCATTGGAGCATGGCGCAGGCCATGGCCGCCTGTCGGGGATCCATGGTGAACACTCCGCCGATGGGCAGCAGGGCCAGGTCGATGTTGAACAGCCGCCCGTAGAGTTCCATGGTCGAGAAAATGCCCGTGTCCCCGGCGTGGTAGACGCAGGTCCCGTCTTCCAGGGTCAGGATGTAGCCCACGGCCAGGCCGGTTTCCGAGGAGTGCTGGGCCTGGACCATGGTTGCCTGGAGGGTGTGGAAGCGGACCGTGCCGCCGATGTTCATGCCGATGCCGTTGACCACCTGGTCGTCGGGCAGGCCGAGGCCCTTCAGTCGGGCTACGGTTTCCACGACGCCCAGCAGATGCGCTCCGGTCCGCCGGCAGATTTCCACGGCCTGACCGACATGGTCCCCGTGGTCGTGGGTGATCAGCACCAGGTCCACCTTGTCCAAGGCTTCGTGGGAGGTTCCCGAGGACGGGTTGCCCTCGAACCAAGGGTCGATCAGCACGCTCAAGCTGGGCGTGACGATTTGAAAAGCCGCGTGTCCATGCCAGATCAATCGATGTTCCATGTCGTTCCTCCTCATTGGCGTGTCTCGGTTGGTGACGGCTCCAGACCGGGGGCGTCCTCTCCCCAGCGTCGCGTCGCGTCGTGATCCACGTCCAGCGCGTCCAGTATCCGACCGCAGAGTTGTTCCGTCAGATCCTGGATGGTCTGGGGGCGGTGATAGAATCCCGGACTGGCCGGCAGCACCACGGCTCCGGCCCTGGTCGCGGCGAGCATGTTTTCCAGGTGAATGCTGTTCAGCGGCGTTTCCCGGGTGACCAGAATCAGCCGACGCCGCTCCTTGAGCGTGACGTCCGCGGATCGGTGGATCAGATTGTTGCCCAACCCCCGGGCAATGGCCGCCAGGCTGGCCATGGAGCAGGGGCAGACCACCATGCCCTGGTGTTGCCAGGACCCGCTGGCCGGCGGAGCGGCCAGATCGTCCTGGGAATAGGCGCGAAACGCCGTGTTCAAGAGTTCCTCGCGGGGCGTGCCCATTTCCTGGTTCCAAACCAGCCAGCCGGCTTTGGATACGATCAGGTGCAGTTCGCGGCGGTCGCGCAGCATACCGGCCAGGGTCCGGGCATAGGGCATGCCGCTGGCTCCGGTGACGGCCAGGACGATGCGGTTTCGAGAGGATGGGGGCATAAGGGGCTACCTTTTTTGCAGGGTTTGCCAGAGTCGCCGGACGGTTTCGGTGAAGTGCGGGTCAGGATGGCCGGGCATGGGACGGGCCGGGGGCTTGGCCCGAGCGTCCAGGAGCAGTTTTCCGCCCCGCCCCGGCGTTGTGGACGGATGCCACGGAGCCAGTGGACCCTGGATGCGAACCATGTCCCGATCCGGGTCCAGGCAGTTGCCCAATCGCCAAAGGATTTGAGAGGCGTCGGCCTGGTCCACGGCTTCGTCCACGGCCACCAGAAAGCGAAACCGGCGCAGTTCGCGTTCCTCGCACAAGCAGCGCAGCAACTCCAACGCATCATGTGGTGCATCATGCTGATTCGAGTTCAGGACGACGAACAGGAAATTCTGGTAGATGCCTTCCATGGGCAGGGCGATGTCCCTGATTTCCGGATGCGCGGCCCGGAGCCGGGCCCGGAGCATCGCTTCCTGGGCCTTGGCCATCCAGGTGCTTTCCGAAGGCGGAGGACCGGCGACGACGCAGGGCAGGACCGGGGCCGAGGCTTGGGTGATGGCGCGCAGCCGAAAGATCGGACAAGGGCGCGGGGTGCTCAGCAGTCCGGTATGGTTGCCGAAAGGGCCTTCCAAGGTCCGTTCTCCGGGCAGCGCGTTTCCCTCCAGAATAAGCTGGCTTGTGGCCGGAACCAACAGGTCCACCGTGCGGCAACGGGCCAGGGGCAGCCGGGTGTTCGTTACGCGGGCCGCGAATTCCAATTCGTCCAGCTCCCGGGGCAAGGACAGCCCGGCGGCCAGGAGCACGGAGGGTGGCACGCCCAGGGCCACGGCGACTTCCAGCGGCCGGTTCATCTCTTGGGCCGCGTGAAAATGCTCCGCTGCGTCGCTGCCCGGATGCCAGCCCAGAGTCGCCCTGGTATTGTCCAATATTTGAAGACGATAGATTCCCGCGTTGCGTCTTCCGGTCCGGGGGTGCCTTGTCACGACCACCCCGGCGGTCAGACAGGGTCCGGCGTCACCGGGCCAGAGCGTGATGCGCGGCAGGTGCTCAAAGCAGGCTTCAGATCCGGCAAGGGAATGCTCTTGGCAGGGCGGTTCATCGACGATCTCCATGGCTTCGTCGAGATCAGAACTGTCGGAGGAGGCAGGAGCGGGATCTGGATTTTGCCGCAAAAGATTGAAAGCCGTGTTCCCGAATTCTCGTAGGGAGGCGTGGTTCAGGGCCAGGGCTATGCGGTCTTCAGAGGCCAGGGCGTTGGTCAGGATGGGATGCTTCGAGTCGCGGGCATTCCTGAAAAGCAGAGCCGACCCCTGCTCACGCACGGCCAAAGCGGAGAGGGCGGCTATCTCCAAGTGAGGGGCCACTGGCGCATCGACGACCATCAACGCATCGCGCCGGGCAAGTTCCTCCAGAAAACAGGGCAAGTCCATGGGGCGGAGTGTAGGCGATCCCCAGAAAAAAACCAATCGCGGCCAAATTCGATTTCCTTGACAATCGTCCAACCGTAAAGGTAAGTATTCCCTCTTTCGGGCAATTAGCTCAGTTGGATAGAGCGTTGGCCTCCGGAGCCAAAGGCCGCAGGTTCGAATCCTGCATTGCCCACCAAGAAAATCAAAGGCTTACGATGAAAATCGTAAGCTTTTTTTTTGGTGCGCCCGGCAGGGCGTACTCACTTGGAGGTGCAAGAGAGAGGACGGGGGACGCGAGTCTCCCTTCTACACGATCTCATAATATCAACCCACCGCAGAACCATGCATTTTCGAGGATTTCCAGCTTTCTATTTTTCTTGACCTTGTCATTTGTGCGATGCTAGTTCTCATTCAAAAGATTTAATCAGAAAAAGTGCGAATAAATGGAATCCTGTCACGGCGTCTCTCGAAACGATCATGTTTCGAAATTGCATGAGGAACTTACGAAATTACGGAGGCTTACAATGAAGCGGCTGCCTTTGATCTTGGTTTCCCTGCTTGTAATTTTCGCGGTGGGTTGTGTTACGTCCCCTCACTTGCAAAAAGGCGATGAGTACTATGCTGGACAGGATTATGTTCAAGCATTGCGTTATTATGAGTTGGCACTGACGGAAGTGCGTGACGGAGCCGCTCGAAGGGATCTGGAAGCCAAGATCAAGGAGACGCGGGATCATCTCGTCAGGATGAGCTTGGCCAAAGCCGATTCCCTGGTGCGAGCGGCTCAACCGGACAAGTTGGGTGCGGTGAAACAGGCTATCGCCGAACTGGAGCAAGCTCGCTCTTGGGACAACGATCAACGAGAGCTTGAAGGAAAAATTTCTCAGTATCGGAGAAATATTGACGCTCTGGAAGCCGAGAAGGTTGAATTACGTGATCTCGCTCTCCAACAGGTCGCGGCCTTTGAATTTCCCAGGGCGTTCGAGACGACCCAAAAGGCCGTCGCCATTGATGCCGGGGATGAGGAACTGCGAGACATTGCCGGAAGGATCGTCAGACTCCAGGAACTCAACAACGTCGTGATCAACGCCGTGAACAACAACCAGATCGATCAGGCCATGGCCTCGTTCGAGGAGATGCGTCAAACCTCGCCCATTGCCTTGGCTTTCGCGAATTATCCGCTTCGCACCAGCATCGTCGAACAAGTGCGCCGCCGCCTGACCCAAATGGAACTGGAGAACAGATGGTACGGCGCATTTTTGATGCTCAACTCCTTGAATCTCGATGAATTCGCCGCGGAATTGCAGCGAGTCCGTTCCGCCGGGGCTCAATACTATTACCAGCGCTCCTCGGTGGTCATTCTGGATAACGGCGACTATCATCACGCCTATATCCTGGCTCTGTTGGCCAGCAAATTGGACGAGAACGATATTCGGATTTTTCGACGGTTGCAGGAAACCCAGGACCAGGTCAGCAGGAGTATTCAGAGCTATATTGCCGTGTCCACGTTTGATCCTCCATCCAATGATCCGGACGCGGGGAGGCAATTTTCCGACTCCCTGATCAGCTACCTGTATTCCGTCCTTCCTTATGGAATCAACATCCTGGAGCGGGATAGAATAGATTTCGTGCTGCAAGAGCAACGTTCAGACAATTTTACGGCAGGACAATTGTTGGGCGTGGATTTAATGGTAACGGGCGGGGTTTCCCTGTTCCGCGTGGACACCAACATCGACAAGCGTAACGCCACGGCAAACGTCAAGGTGGGCGAAGAGATGGGTCCGAATCCGGAATACCAGCAGATGGTGAATACTTACGGGACAAACACACAGACATGGCCGCATGTTCCACCGATGATGATTTCCCGGGACCGTATGCAGATGATGAGTTACACAAGAGGCACGGCGGAAACCCGAGGATTTGCCAAGGTCAGTGTTCGGATTTTTGATACGGACAAGGGTGCGATATCCTTTGTCAAGGATTTTGACGCCAACCTCGGGTTTGAAACGGAGTTTCAGGATGAACTCAAGGAGGCGGGCATCGAGTACAAGCCGATGCGGCTGCCTTCGGAAACCGAAGTCAAGGAGCAGATGCGCCGGGAGATCGTGGCCCAGGTGGCCGAGGTGGTTCAGGCCTCTTTTGAAGCCCGTGAACATCGCTTTTTGAATCAAGCTCAGTTCTTCATGGACCGTCGTGAACCGCAAATGGCGATCCGACCGATAGCTCAGGGATACTACTACTGCATTCGGGACGGCATCCCCGAGGATAATCCGGCTTTTGTCCAGATTCGTCGGATGTTGCCGGAATTGGCCGAGAGCTATTTCAGCGTTTCCCCGAAGTTTTCCTTGGAAACGACGAACTAACCTCGTTGTCGTTGAGTCGGAGAGATTCCATGCGCCAATTTGTTTTTGCTTTCATCGCTGTTGGCTTTGTCCTGCTTGCGGGCTGTAAAGGACCGTACGCGCCACTTGCTCACAAGCCCGGCAGTGAACCGATGCAGCATTCCCAGCGTATCGTTATTCTGGACCGGAACGTGCGTAATGCGTTGTTGTACGTCAATTCCACCCAGCAACGTACACCCGGAGGCCATATTGTGGTCCGGGCCAATTTCCAGAATCGGTTTCCTAACGACGACATTTGGGCCGATGTCAGGGTGGATTTTTTGGACGAAAACAACATGGTGGTGGACCAGACGGAGTGGATTACCACGCATTTCCCCGCCTGGCAGGTGACCATGGTCCAAGGCTCGAGCATCAACCCCAGGCCGGTGAAGCACACCATGCTTTTGCGCAATTTACGCACTCGGGATGGCAACATTCGGGGCACGTTCGGAACCGTATTTGAAATGCCCTGGTTCCCCGCCGTGGTTCCCAATTGACGAGGCCCATCACGGGCGTAAATATCCTGATGGCCTTGAGGAGGCGACCATGAGGTTGTATGTCCGGTGTCTATTAACGACTTTTTGCATTTTCGGAGTGCTGGGGTGCGCCAAAGTCCAGGAGGTCCCGCAACGAGACGTCCACTATGCTGAAATTCCTTATTCCGGGCAGGTTTCCAGCGATACGGTCAAGGCCTTGGATCAGCAATATCCGGATGGGTTCTGGGAAGACCAAGAATTGGACGCTATGAACCAAGTGGTCATGGCTGTTCGGATTTTTTCAACCAGCCCGAACCGCCCGGACCTTGGACGGGCCGTGAGCGACATGGTCGCCTCCGCCTTGGTCAATACGGGGCGGGTGACGGTGGTTGAACGCGAGGAGCTCGACGCCTTGATCAGTGAGCTCGAACTGTCGCAGTCCGGATTGACGGAAACGCCCATGGGGTATGAAACAGGACTTATGGACACGGTGGACTACATTGTCATGGGCAGTGTCCATCAAGTCGGCAACAAGCAGCGGGTGGAAGCGAGATTGTTGGAGGTGCTTTCGAGCCGGATCGTTACATCCCAGGAATTGACCGTGGACCAGATCAGTGTGGCGACCGCCAACGCTTTGGCCGGCTTGCTACTTGGAAACATGCCGCAATGAAATCGGAGACGGAGATGATTAGAAAGGTGTTTTTTTCCATGACTGCCGTCGTGGTGCTTTGTTTCGTCACGGGATGCGCGGTGTCCACCCCGCCTTCTACTGCAACATCCCGGAGAGCGCCCACGGAGAGCCTTCCCGGAGCCATCCTGGATCAAATCCAGGTGGAGGATCTCCGGGCGACCGCGGATACCATGGCCAGGGATCTCGTGCTCCAGGAATTTCTCTATACTCGCGGGAATATTCCCGTGGTGGCCATTCGTCCGATTGAGAATAAAACCGATTTGGCCATTGATCCAGAAATTTTTCAACAAACCATGCGCGTCAGGCTGATGGAAAATTCCATGGGCCGGATTTTGTTCCGGGATGATGTCAGCCACCTTTACACTGTTGAGGAGCGGATGCGGCAGTCCGGTCGGGTTCAGATTTCCTCCACCACAACCCGGACCCGAACCACTGCGCCGACGCAGGTCGGCCAGCCGATTCGGGTCACGGACCAAAGCCAACAAGAAACCACCATGACGGAATCCGGAAATGTCTCGCAGCGAGTGGCGGACGTGGATTACTTTCTGACCGGCCTGATCTACTCCACCACGGAAGTGGCGGCCCGAGGGGCGGAGCAGGGCATGCGGTATTTTCAGTTTCAGTTCCGCATGACGGACGCGCGGACGAATATCATCATGTGGGAAAAAGAGTATCTGGTGAAGCGCGAAGCGCGATTCAATTAGTCTTGTCTTGAACTCACTGAATAGATTATGAGAACACAACCTTTTCGATGCCTTTGGATTCTGCTGTTCATAATCCTGGTCGCCCTTGCGGTCGGCAATGAACAGTCGTTTGGAGGTGCGGGGCCCGTGAAGGTCATGGTCATGGTGGAGGAGAAAATCGCGGGGCTATTCCAGACCACGGCCTTTGAGGACCTGGGGCAGACTGAATCGATTATTGTGGAAAAGCTGGTCAATGCCGGGTTTACCGTCGTGGACCCACGAACCGTGAAGGCTAATATTGCCCGGGACCAAGCTTTACGCATCCTGGAAGGGGACAATTACGCGGCGGCCAGTGCCGGATTGCAGTACGGCGCTCAGGTGGTGATCACGGGTAAGGCATTTTCCAAGCAGGGCGGGGGAGGAATTCAAGGCAGCCGGATGCAGTCCGTGCAGGGCATGGTGCAGTTGCGAGCGTTGCACTCTGATGACGGGCGGATCATTTCGTCCCGAAGCGCTCAGACGGCAGCCGCGCACATCGACGAAGCCCAGGGAGGCGTCCGGGCGGTGCGCGGCGCGGCCGGACAGGCCACGGAGGCCCTTGTTCAGGATATTCTCGCCGCCGTAGCCGGTCAGGGAAACGGCCAAACCGCGAAAACGCTGACCGTGGTGATCACCAACTTGGTGTCTTATCGGCACTTGACCGCGGTCCGGCACTTTTTTGAAACGGAACTGGCCGGAGTGCATGGCCTGGATCAGCGGAGCTACACCATGGGGACCGCAGAGTTGGGGCTTAAGTATGCCGGAAGCTCCACGGACGTCGCTGAAGAGCTGGCTTATCGGCGATTTCCGGGTTTTCGCCTGGAGCCCACGAATGTCACGGCAAACCGTGTTGATTTGCGGGCCGTGCTGGACTGATCCCAACCCGAGCAACCATCGGCCAACCACCGGCTTTCCCCGCCTCCGAATGTCTCATCAGATCAGAATTCAATTTCCAATACCCCTTCAGTATTCTCCATCATTCCAACGGGCCATCAAAGCCCGCCTCTCAGTACTCCACGATCACGTGATCCTGGTCCCTGCTTCCCACTGAAAGACTTAACGCTTTGCCGTCGCCGACCTGAACCTGAATCCCGTCAATGATGCTTGATCCAGCATGGGTCAAGCGAACGACATTCGTGCCGGATTGCAGGCGAATCGGGATGTCCACCGGGTTTCGGCCAATGGTAAAGGTCTTTGCGTCCGAAGCCGGCTGATCATTGAGCAGGAGGCTCACTTCCAGACTCGCGCCGAATTGCCGCCATATCCGGATAACCACATCCGCTTGACCCGATTTAGCCCGAGGAGGAGCATCGCTACGCGTTATCCGCTTGCCAGGGAGCGCCCCTGAAGTCTGCCTTTCATCCAAAGCCGCGAACTGGCCTTGTTGAAACTCCGCCTGCAATCGATCGAAACGCTCTTGGTCAAATTGACGCGGAGCAGTTTGCAGACTGGGATCCGCCAAATGATTGTAGGCAGAAGGGTCCCTGGGGGGAGATGTGTTTTTGGGTTTCGATTGCCTCGGTTGCTCCGTTTGCGACGGTTCCGGGGGAGCCGGAAGGGCGACACTCTCTGCGCTGGTTTTTCCCGTCGTTGTGGCTTCAGGGGGCGCTTGAGTCCGTGTGGTGTGTTCAGCTTCTGGTGGCGTGGTATGCGAGGAAGCCGGAGAAATACTCGGGCTTGTCGACGTGGCTGCACTCTCTGGAGTTGGGCCTGCTTCTGGCGAGGCATGGCGTGCTGGCGTGAGCGATGGTTCTGGTAGGCCGGAAGTCGAAAGTGACGCAACCTCGCCGGAGGTGGCTGTGGGCGGTGCGGGAATGGGAGTTGCCGGAGCAGCCTGTCCCTCCGTCGCGTGTTGCACCCCGTGATCCGTCCGTTCCGGCCAAAGGGCCACCACGCCGATCAGCACAATCAGTAAGGTTGCGGCGGCCAAGGTCAGTCCCGCCGCGCTTCTGGTCGCGGAGCGCATGGAGTTGGCCAGGCGCATGACTTTTCCGCTGAGGGTCATCGAGGCCTTTTGAGGGGAGAATGCGGGATCGGAGCTGTCAGTTAGTATGGTGGCTTCGTCTTCCGTGCCGATGCCCAGAGTGCCGTCGGAATGAATGATCACCGTGGCGTCCGACTCGTCGCCTTCCGGCTTGGCGAGAGCATGGCGGACGGCCAGGAGTTCTTCTTGAATCTGCTCTTTTTCCGAAAGCATTTCCCGGGAAAACAGCTCATGCATTGTCGAGCGAACTGCCAGGTGCGCGGCTTCGGAGGATGCATGCAGGTAGGCGTTGAGCGCCTTGGCCATTTCCAGGGCATTGGAGCAGCGTTGTTCTGGGTCGGAACGCAGGCAATACATACAGATTTCAGCCAAGGCAGGCGGAATATCCGGATTGAACGTCAATGGGTCCGCCACTTCGGGCTTGATGACTTTCTGCAGAATGCCCACTTCGCTGTCCCCGGTGAACAAACGGTGACCGGTCAGCAACTCCCAAAGCACGATGCCCAGGGAGTAAATGTCGCTGCGCTGGTCCACGGGCTCTCCCAGGGCCTGCTCAGGGGACATGTAGGAGAGCTTCCCTTTAAGCATCCCGGTCTGGGTTTGCTGGCGTTCCACCAGGGCCTTGGCAATGCCGAAATCCAGGAGCTTCACCTCTCCGCTGTAGGAGATCAATATGTTTTGCGGGCTGATATCCCGATGCACGATGCGTAGAGGAGCGCCGTGCTCGTCGCACAATTCGTGGGCATACTCCAGGGCTTGGGCCGCTCCGAGACAAATCGAGGCGATGCAGTCCCAGGAGAGCGACTGGTTTCTTTCTCGACAGCGCTTGCTGACCTGGGCCAGGTTTCGACCGAAGACGAACTCCATGGCGATGAAGTAGGTCGGCGTGCCATCCGGCGTATCTTGATTCTTACCCAGGTCGTAGACCTGGGTGATGTTGGCGTGGTTCAGGCGGCTGACCAGCTTGGCCTCGCTGAGAAACATGGCGAGAAAGTCCTCGTTCGAGGTCAGGTGCGTCAGCATGCGCTTGACCACCACCTGTTTCTCAAAGCCGGCCTCTCCCAGCTTCCAGGCTCGAAAAATTTCGGCCATTCCGCCGGTGGCGATTTTCCTGGTCAGATAATAATTATTGTATTTTTGCAAAGTGATCATGAACGCCTCCTCTGGTGTTGAGGATGTCCATCTTGATGGACGAACGGGACCGAAGCGCGGAAAAGGGAGCGAGGTGCTTGCCTATTTGTTGAAAAACCTTCCTAGAAAGCCGGAGAGTGAAGATGTTGCCCCAGTCTGTTTTTTTGTCATGGGCACGTTCTTGCGAAACGTGACTTCATCCGGTTCGGGAAGATATTCACTTTGGTTGACCCGCACCAGGATCACCGAGATGTTGTCCGGTCCACCATTGTCGTTGGCCAGTCGCAGCAGCTGTTGGGCCTTGCCGGAAATATCCAAGGATTGTTGAAGGGTTTCTCGAATGCGTTCTTCGGGAACCGGGCCGTGCAGCCCGTCGGAGCAAAGCAGGAAGGTATCATTGATCTCCAGAGCCGTCACGGCGAATAGATCCTCCTTGACCTCCGCGGCCGCTCCAACCGCCCTGGAAAGCATGTTGCGCATCCCATTGCTTCTTGCCTGTTCATCTGTCAGCTTGCCTTCGCGGACCATCTCCTGCACCACGGAATGGTCCTCGCTGAGCTGGTGTAGCTCGCCTTCCCGAAGTAAATAACACCTACTGTCGCCCACATTGATGATCAATGCTCGATTGTCCGAAAGAACGGCCAGCCCGATCAGGGTCGTTCCCATCCCGCGAAGGTCTTGTTCGGCTTGGGCTTTGTAGTAAATGGTGCTGTTGGCTTTTTTGACGGCATTGCGCAATGCAAGCTCCGGTCCATGTTTCCTCTGGTTTTGGTGAAACTCCTCCGAGACGATGCTTACGGCCAGTTCGCTGGCTGTTTTTCCGCCATTTGCACCTCCCATTCCGTCCGCGACGAGAAAAAGACAGGGGAGCGAGCACCCGCCCTGCGGGAGATAAATGGAATCCTGATTGTCACCGCGCACTTGGCCCTGGTGGGTCATGCCGGTATAGGAGAGGTTGCTCATGAAACGTGTACTCGTTTGAAAAGCGTTCGTGGGAGATGCGTTGAACAACTTACTTAGGGGGATGGTAGCGCGATCTTCCCCGAGAGTTGACTGAAGAGATCGGCCAAAGCCTCAAAGAGCACTCCGCTGGACAAGACCGCGGCCATGGCCACGGCGACGACTCCGATGGCTAAAAGGTATTCCACCGTGGCTTGCCCGGAGTTGAATTTGTTTTCAGGTAAAAAACAGAGTCGGGTGGGAACAAGCGAGCGTGAGGAGAAGGAAGGGGAGGAAGGACAAGACGACGACCGGAGGCAGGAAATTTTTTTGATGCCTCTCGATAAGTGATGACGCCCCATAAATGAACTCCCTCTAACTGGTTAAGGCCAAACTCCGAACTGAAAAGCAAAAGAGGAAAGGCCCGCTTATAACGTAATGGTTTGTGGCACTTTACGCTTTCATGGAGGATTGGGCAAGGCTCAGGCGATGCCTTAAGCGTTGCCGGAATTCGGCTTTCATGGATTCCAGCGGTTATACGGGGAGGTGGTCAAAGGTATTTGCGGAGCAGTTCCGCTTTGTTGCGAACATTGGCTTTGGAATAGATTCTCGTCATATATGTCTTGACGGAGGATTCCGTGATTTCCAATCGTTTAGCTGCTTGCTTGTAATTTGCTCCGGAAAGAACCAATTCCAAAACACAGCGTTCCTGGCGAGACAGGGTGTTCAAAAAAGGGAGCGGCGGGAGGGAGGTGGTGGGAATTGAGGGGATTTCGGCTTCACTCGCCAGAGGGCCGGAAGTGGGAAGAGGAGTTGATTGCGCACTGGAGGAGTCATGAGTTTTCGTTGATGATTCCTCCAGGTCGATTTTATCTTCGAGAAGGCCGTTACGGATTTCATTTGATCGGTGAGCCGTCGGAGCAAGTACGTTGCGTCGTGAGCCCTGAAGGAAGAAGGCCAAAAGCGTTGCGCATACCAGAACATTCCCTACCAATACGAATGCCCATGCTTCATCCTCCAAGGCGTGCGCGAGAAAAATTCCCGCGCTCACCCCCAAAAGCATGATACCGGTACCCAAGGCAAACGATTGAGCCACATTACGCTGTCCCAACATCAGGGCAAGCAGGTAAATATCCGCGAATCCTTTGGACATGTTCATGGCATACATGCTGATGTCCACGGCCAAGCGATCAGGCGACTGCCAGATGCCGAATGCGAAAACGGTCAGAACTATCGCCAATGTGAGCGGCAAGTGAATCCGAGCCAACGTCAAACGATAACCGATCAACAGACCGATGACATAAAAAGCCAGCTCCGATCCAGGAAGCAGGCTGGCATGAATATAAAACGGCAGGAGGAGCCCATGCGTTAGGCCGCTGGTCATGAAGAAGAGAAAGATGATGGGAAGTGCGCGGAAGAGTAAGGTGTCGGTACCTGTAGCTTTTGCAGGCATAGACAATAATTCACGCCGATTATTCAAAAACAGGATGAGCGGAAGGGCGACAAGAATGAATTTCGCGGGCAGAGGTAATTGCAGTATAGGAATCAGAAAGAGCGCCGCTATCCCCATGGATTGGCCCAAGGCAGCGGAAAATATAGGATTCTCCGCTCGAGAGTGGAGAAGGCCCAGGCGAATCAGTAACGCGGCTCCACAAAATCCAGTCACAATAAGTAGAGGTTGGGTCCATTCTCGAAAGTAAGGGAAGAGCAATGTAAGGCTGATGGTTAGGAAAATGCTCAAATCCGCGAATTTCGGAAACCAAGCCTTGTGAACACATCGAGCTAGAAGAAGTAGCGTCAAAGAGTGTGGTAAAAGAAAGTAAAGTACGGAGAATGGGCTGGATTCTTCGACCAACAAACCTAATGGAAAAGTCATTAGCCAAAGAATGAAGCCCGCATGCGCCAGAGGCGGATAGCTTTGTAGCCGAAGCATCCTGAGATGAGAGCTATTCACCGTGGGTTCCGAGGTGGAAGGCAAATTGGTTATCCCTCAAAAAAAAAAACGGACATTCGATATTTTGGAATCAACTGTTAAAACAAAAGACGACAAAAAGTTGACATAAAAATATTGTTTTGACAAGCCATCCTTGACAACAAGATGAGTTGATTTGGCCCTAACGGTCTATTATAGAATGTTTTTCTTATTAATCGTGAAAGTTGGTTCCATTTGTCGATGTTCAATAATTGAACGCGGCGATGGCTTTTTGGACGCTTGGTAATCTCTTGATAGCTAGGATGGTCACGTAGCACTTTGATTTTGCTCAATTGTGCCGAATATAAATATCCAAAGCAAACGTTGAATACTCTAAAGATGACAAAAGATGGCTTGACATAATTCTCCTTTCGAGGATTAAACATCATCGTGATTAACCCGCTGACAGATTGAAGAAAATAATTTTTAATTGACGAAGAGAAACCAAAAAAGGGGGGGCCATGGTCGGCCGTTTATACTTTTCCGTCTTGACCGCGTGTTTCTTGGCTCTCTCTATTGCCGGGCCTGCGTTTTCTTCTTCGACAATTCATTTTGATCCGATAATCTCTTACGGTATTGATCATCTTGTCGTTGCCCAGGCACCCCCTGGAGCCAGAGTTGATCCTGGTGAGCGAGTGGCTCCGGGGCAACGGGTTGCTCCCGGTGAACGAGTTGCTCCAGGAGGACGCGTCCCTCCAGGGCAGAAGGTTGTTCCCGGAGCGATGGTGGAGCCTGGAGCCCCGATTGAGCCTGGGGCCAGACTCGACTCCGGGGAACGGATGGAATCCGACCCCGTGAGGCCAGAGCAGCCATCTGCGCAACCCTCTTGGTTCAGCTCAACCTGGGAGCGCGTTTCCAGTGGGATTCAGCGAATAGGCGAA
Source organism: Desulfonatronum thiodismutans (assembly GCF_000717475.1). NCBI lineage: Bacteria > Pseudomonadati > Thermodesulfobacteriota > Desulfovibrionia > Desulfovibrionales > Desulfonatronaceae > Desulfonatronum > Desulfonatronum thiodismutans. Next base: position 57,729 of record NZ_JPIK01000023.1, on the reverse strand, counting down.
TGGGGCTTGGATACCGTGAAGTGGGGAGCGGGCAAAGTACGTGACGGTGTTTACTGGAGCGGCCGGAAAATTGGAGACGCCCTGCGCTTTGTTTGGGATGAGGGGATAAAACGTTTCTGGGAGTGGACAAAAGAGCAGCTAGGGGATTTTATCTCGTGGTGGACATTGGGGATAATTGCTATGGCTGTTGTTGCTGGAGCTATTCTTTTCGGTCTTCTGGGGGGGGCGAAGTTGCTCGCGGCGCTAGCTATTATCTCGTCAAAATTGGTGGCATTGTTTGCGTCCATAGCTGCGTATTTAAAAAAGACCTACCTGGTCAACAAGTTTATCCAGATCATTGGAGTTCTTAAGAAATTTTCCGTCAAAGGTGTTGCTGAGTTTATTGTAACCAAAATTTTTGGAAAATTATTTGCAAAATTGGGAAAAGAAAAATTAGGAAAAAAAGTAGCTGCCTATATATTTTCCTGGTCGGATAAAATTTCTGTTCAATTGTTAAATTATTTTGGTCTAAAGGGCAAAATTGCAAAATGGATAGTCAAATTTTGGGGGAGCATAAAAGATGGCTACAAATGGATAACTTGGGGCGGTCAAAAGGCTCTTGATGCAGTAAGATTTACAGGTAGGCAAATCAAAGATTTTGCTAGCTGGGTGTGGCATAGAGGCGGAAAGCCGCACAATACTTCTGGAGGTGCTCCGTAAACACTGCTGGATATCAAGAGTCGCTCAAGCCGAATATTCAGAGTGAGTGCCTCTGAATATCTTTTTAGGTTTTTATTTTGTGGTGGCTTATAGGCATATTTTTTTTAAAACCAAATTTATGGAGGTAAGAAGATGAACGTATTGCGTCGACTATGGGCAGAGGAAAGCGGTCAAGGAGCGACAGAGTACATGCTGATTATCGGTGTCATCGTTATCGCAATCATTGCAGCAGCTTACGTTTTTGTCGAGCCTTTCCAGGAAGGCGTCGAAAACCTTGGTAACAGGATCAAGGCAGCCTTAAGTGGTGGCACCAGCGCCCGAGGAACATTGGACTAGCTTGAACGGTCGGTATGTTGGAATTGCTTTTTCCCGGTTTTTTTCTGGGAGTGGTTTTGGCCGTCTGTGTTTTTACCGACGCCTTGCGTGGGAAAGTGTATAACATTGTCACCATCCCGGCCATGGTGTTCGGTATTGCTGGCTCCACGCTTATGTACGGCTTGCATGGTTTTCTCGGAGGGATGGGAGGGCTTCTTCTTGGAGGGGTCCTCCTGTTTGTCCCTTTTGCGGTGGGCGTGCTTGGGGCCGGGGATGTAAAGCTTTCAGCGGCAGTGGGCTCGATCGCCGGGCCCTGGTTTGTTTTGCAAACGATTTTGGTCGCTTTTTTGTTCGCGGCAATCGCCACCATTTTGATTCGACTCTATCAAGGGCGCTTATCGCAGACATTGAAGCGAACGGGGTTGTTCTTTTGGGGATTGGTTTCTCCTCTACACCGGACGGACATGTCGCGGACTAGCGAGGAACAGGGGATCCCGTTCGCCCTGTGTCTCGCCGCGGGAGCCCTGGTCGTTAAATGGTGGAATGGAAATCTTTTTTAAATTGAAGATTATGCCTTCGATTCTTGAACACCCCCAGTTCCAAGCCTTTTTTTCATGTCTTCCACAAAAGTCGGAGGGCGTGAGAGAGGATTTTGGGACATCTCGCGGTCGGCAAAGCGGGCAGGCCGTCGTCGAGTTCGCCCTGATGATCATTGTAATCATGATCGTCACGTTGTCTTACATGTCCATCACCTTTCTTGGAACGCAGGGCTATCTGACAAAATTCGCCTCGTACACCGGCGCTCGGGGTTATCTAGCCTATTCCAACGGATTCGGCGATGGTTGGAGAGATGGTGCGCGGCAAAATTCCGAGTTGATCATCAACAGGGTGGGCCAGGCGGATATTCAGCGTGTCGGCGGAGGCGTCAAGGTTAAAATTTTGGTCCAGGAACTGTTCCCCGTGTTGCGAATTTACGGTCCTGGCGGCGTTATGGAACTGGAAGCGACCACGAAACTCGGCGAAGAAGACCCCATGGATGGAGACAATGTGCTCTGACCCGAAGATACTTGAATCCAGGGCGGGTTTTGACTGCGGCCAGGGCCACCGCTTTCGTCGCGGACAGTCTGGACAGACGACCGTTTTCCTTGCCCTGTCCATGATGGTCCTGATCTGTTTTCTGGCCTTCATGGTGGACGTGGGGCAGCTTGTTCATGACCGGATACTGACCCAGAACGTTGCGGACATGGTCGCCCTGTCCGCGGCCAACGTCCAGGCAGCGGGCATGAACGAACTTGCTGATCTTAACGAGGAGTACAGGCTATTGCAGCGTGACCTTCTCAAGTGGCTTCAAATAATGCCCTATGCCGACGAGGCCCAGGTCAGGAATCTGGTGCGGTATTTCAAAGACTGGATGACTATTGTCCGGGAATTGATGCGCAAGGCCAACAAATTTTTTCCCGAGTATGCAGAAGCTGCCGCGTATAATACCCTGGACTGGTACAATGACCGGTATGGGGATCACTTTGAAATCGTGATGATCAATCACCCGAGGCCGCTCACTGAATTGGTGCATACGCCGCCCGTGCGTCTGTTCAGCATGTACCTGGATGAGCCGAGGGAGCCGCCGCCCACTTCAGCATGGTTTTCCAAAAAGTGGAGGTGCGAGCCTGCTTTTAAGCTCCAAGCCATGGGTGTCCCCTTCCCGTACAATGATATTCTGGACAAACCATACATGAAAAAGGTGGACGGGTCACTTACATACATGGTCGTCCATGTGCGCAGGCAGGCGCGCCCGGTGTTCGTGAATCTGCCGGCTTTTGGGTATGATGTTGAGATACCGACAATCAACGCTTTTGCCGGATTGATTCCCACAGGCGGCACTATTGAGGATGGCAAGCCCGAATATTTTGCCCGGTTTGTTCCCCTGGAAAGGTTGGGGTACGGCCAGTTTCGGCATTGAATGATTGCCCCCTGGGCATGAAATTAGTGAGGCATCCATGAGAATCAGGACGGACTTTTCCGATCTCCCCCAGACGAACTCCGGTCAGGCTGCCGTGGAGACGATTTTCGCCATGGTGGTCCTGGTTTTTTTGATTCTCATGACCGCGCAGCTTTTTTTTCTTGGTGAAAAATCAATCTATCTCATGGCTGCCGTGCATAAAACCGCCAGGGAGCAGGTTCACAACCAGAACGACTCTTTTGACAGAATCGAGGTCGCTGAGGATGGCCGGGTCGAGACGTTGCCGGGCATGCAGTGGGCTTTGGAGTACCTCGGAGCATCCAGGGTCCAGGACGGGTTTGACATCAAGCGGTCATTGTTCGTGTATGGCGGTGCTTATCAAGGATTCGGCGAGAGCGCCTTTGTCAGGGAATACAGAGGGAAGGATCCTTGTCCGCGGGGGAGTAGAGGTAGGAGGGAGGTCAGAATCCTGGAGGTGTTGAGGCAGTGATTGCGGGCTGAATCTCAGCCTGCATCATGGACACCTGATCCAGCGACGCAAACCCGTCACGTTTTCTGCCGGAAAAATCTGTTTGGTGGACAGTTCAAAGTTGGCTTTGGTATGTAAATCTTAACATTTGGCTACTATCATCCTTGGTTTTTGAAGGGCGGTGACAAGCCATTCCGACATTCTCACTCAGGAGCAGATCAAGGTGGCAAAATCAGTTTTTTCCGGAAAAATGGGAATCATCATTCCGGCCGCATTGGCCCTTCTGGCCGTTTTGCTTACGTTTCAGTACATTCACCAAAAAGAACGTGAACTGGGATTCCTTGCCGAACCGCTTCCCGTGCTGGTGGTCAACCGCAACGTCCCCAGACTGACCCGGCTCGACCGGACCATGCTCACTGTGGAGCAGATCCCGAGACGCTACGTGCAGCCTGGAGCCTTGAGCGCCTATGAGGACGCCGTGGACCAAGTGACCATCGTGCCCATGCTGCAAGGGGAGCAGCTGTTGGGTACGAAACTGGTGGCTTACGGCATTGAAACGGGCCTGGCCGTCAAAATCCCCAAGGGCTTGCGCGCCGTGACCATCGGGGTCACGGATGAGAGCGGGGTGGCCGGACTGATCAAGCCCGGAGATTTCGTCGACGTTCTGGGGTCTTTTGAGTTCGGCGGTCGGGACAAGAGCGACATGCAGACCTTCACGCTGTACCAGAGTGTCCTGGTCCTCGCAGTGGAGCAACATCTCGGCGTGGAGACCGATGCGGCCAAGTCCATCGAGCGCTCACTCATCGAGCAACGTCAGATCCGTGAGCAACGGCTGATGCGCAAGGATCGTCCGACCGTCACCCTGGCGCTTTTGCCGGATCAGGCTCAAGGCCTCGTCCTGGCCCAGGAGACCGGATATCTCTATCTGACCCTGCGCTCCATGTTCGAGGAACGGGTGGCCGTGACTTTGGGATCAACGGGGCTTAAGGAACTGCTGGGATTGAAAGACAAGGTTTACGTGACTCCACCCAGATGGCGGGAAATCCGCGGAGAGCGTGAAGGCTTCGGTTTTTGATCATGACGGAGTTGCTCTGCATGCGTCTCAAAGGGATTTCCTTTTTTTCGATAATAACGGGCTTGGAGGTGTAGCATGCTAAAACGATTTTTTTTTATTTGCGTATTGTGTTGCGCGTGGTCGGCGATGGTGGCTGGGACGTCCGCGGCAATGCAAATTAACGTTCTTGAAGGCGACTACACAACATATACTTTGAATTATTCAATATCCAGACTGGCCATTGGAGATCCCTCCGTGGCCGACTATAAGGCCGAGCGAGCCGGAGGAAGGGTCGAACTGTTGATCAACGGCAAGCGCCCGGGCTCGACCAATTTGCTGATTTACGATGCCCAGGGGCAATTGAAGGAAGAATTGACCATCAATGTCCTGGTCAAGGATCTTGAAGCCTTCAAGAAACAGGTTGAGGAAATACTTGGCCCAGTGGACGGCCTGATCATGCGGGTTGTCAGCGGGAAGTTGCTCATCGAGGGAGAGGTGACGACGCCCCGGGAGATGGAGCGAATCCTGATGGTCGTCGGTGAATCTCCGCAAGTCATGAACCTGGCCGTGGTTTCTCCTCGCTCCCTGGAGATCGTGGCTCGGAGTATTCACGAACGACTGGGCGACGACAACATCAAGGTCGTGCCCGTGGGCCAGAACATCGTTCTGGAAGGGGTGGTGTTCAGTGAAGCCGCTTCGAATCGGTACGAGCAGATGGCCAGGTTGTACTATCCGCATGTGATGAATCTTCTGGAACAGCGGGATTCCGCCTTTGCTCCGGGATTCGACGACATGGTCCAGCTTGTGGTTCAGTTCATGGAAGTCAGCGAATCCGCCATCAGGGGGTGGGGTGTCAATTGGTCGCCCATGGGAACGTCATCTATCTCCGGTGCGCAGGACCTGAGTGGTGGCAGCGGCAGCTTTACCGGGGCGTTGACCGGAACCATTTCCAGCCTGTTTCCCAAGTTGAGCGTGGCCAAGGAAACCGGGGAAGCCAGGGTTTTGGAGACGGCCAGCATGAGTGTCCGGTCCGGTGATCCTGTGAATTTTCACTCCGGCGGAGAGTTCGCCATTCCAACGGCGCAAGGGACGGGAGCCGTGACAATGAGCTACAAGAAGTACGGCGTGATGGCCAACATCACGCCCATTGTCCAGGGTGAACGAATCACCATGAGCATGAACATCGAGATCAGCGCTCCGGCGGGGACGTCGCCCGGCGGAGGGATAAACTTCGTGACCTCGAACATTTCCACGGTTCAATGGTGCAATTCGGGGGACAGCATCGTCATCGGAGGGCTTGTCAGCCAGCGGGACGCCAAGCTGTTCGACTCGCTTCCCGAAGGCGCCAGCGGGGCCATTGTCCAACTGTACAAGTCCGAGTCCTTCCGCCGTCAGCAGTCCCAGTTCGTGATGTTCGTCACACCAATGACCCTCTCCGGAGGGGCCGTGGAGGCGAATCGGGAAATCATGGGCATCGTGGAAGAGCGTTTCATGGAATACGAGCCGGACAAGCGGTAGGGCGGGGACGGCTCAAAACTTAGAGGAGCGGGCATGGCCGGGTGGATTTATATGGTGACCAGCGCCAAGGGGGGCGTGGGCAAATCCCTTTTCGCGCACAATTTCGCATTGGCGTTGTTGCGGGAGACCCGTGGGCGCGTGCTGTTGGTGGACATGGACCTGGATTATTGCGGCGACGGCGGCTTGGCCCTGAACATCGAGCATCCCAAGCGGACCATGGCCGACCTGGCGGGCTTGCTGGACTCCCTGCTGCCGAACATGCTCCGCGGTCTTCCGGACTGCCACTCGTCCGGGCTGCATTTCATGCCTGCGTATCGGCGGCCTGAAGAAGCCGCCTTGCTCACCGGGCCGGTGATCGGACGTTGCTTTGACCTTCTGGCCAAGGGATTTGATGCAGTGGTCGCGGATCTGAGCACCGGCTTTCATCCGGCCAATCTGGCCTGCCTGGACTGCGCCACTCGGATTTTCATGCTCTTCACCCCTGACGTCCTTTCCGTGGCCCATACAGGGAAGGGCTTGGAGACTCTCCAGCATCACGCGTTTCCCCAGCAAATGATCTCCCTGGTCCTGAACCGATATGATCCACGTGGAGACTATCCTCCGGAGATGATCCAGGCGCGTCTCGGCCGACCGATTCAGGGCATTTTGCCCAATGAACCTGAAGCATTGGCCAAGAGCCTCACCAATCGTCAGCCGATGCTGCTGGGGCAACCGCGCAACCCGTTCAGCCGAGCCGTGGATGAATTGGCCGGGACTGTTTGGACCAATGAAGTGTCCACGCCTCGCCCTCAGCGTTCCCGAGCGATCCGGGAGTTCGTCATGCCCGTGGTCGCGCCGTCATCCTCGCCGACCGGTATTCCAACGGACCAAGCCATTCGGCCAAGTGCTTCGCACACTTCGCAACAGGCTGATGGGGACAGGCTGGATGCCGTCAAACTGAGGATCCATGAGCGCCTTGTGGAGGAAATGGATCTGAAGCGTCTGGAACTGGAGGCCGTGCATGACGCGAGGTTGGCCGAGCAGTTCCAGACCGACGTGCGCAAAGTCGTCGACCGCCTGATGGACGAGGAGGGGGAACGTATCGCGGACCGCGACGTCCGCACTCGTCTGGTGATGGAAATCCTCAGCGAGGCCTTGGGGCTCGGCCCGTTGGAAAGCCTGTTGGCCGACGAAAGCGTCACCGAGGTCATGTGCAACGGGCACGATCAGATTTTCGTGGAGCGCAAAGGCAAGATCCAGCTATCGGGCCTGCGGTTCATGACGGGCAAGCATCTGCGCGGGACCATCGAGAGGATTGTGGCCCCGCTTGGTCGGCGGATCGATGAGATGTCGCCCATGGTGGACGCCCGGTTGAAGGACGGTTCCCGGGTCAACGCCGTGATTCCGCCCCTGGCCGTGGACGGCCCGCTGTTGACCATCCGGAAGTTTCCCAGCAAGTCCCTGCAAGTGGAGGACCTAGTCAGATTCGGGTCCATCAATCAGGCCATTGCCGATCTGTTCAATTTTTGCGTCCGGGCCAAGCTGAACATCCTGATCTCCGGTGGCACTGGAAGCGGGAAGACCACGCTGCTGAACCTGATGTCCTCGTTCATCCCTCACGACGAGCGCATCGTGACCATCGAAGACTCCGCGGAACTCCAACTCAAGCAGGAGCACGTCTGCCGTCTGGAGTCCCGTCCGCCCAGCCTGGAAGGGACCGGGGAGATCACCATTCGCGACCTGGTCCGCAACTCCTTGCGCATGCGTCCGGATCGAATCGTTGTCGGGGAATGCCGCAGCGCCGAGGCCCTGGACATGCTCCAGGCCATGAACACCGGACATGACGGATCCATGACCACCATCCACGCCAATTCCCCACGAGACGCCTTGAATCGCCTGGAGACGCTGGTCATGTTCGCCGGTTTCGAACTGCCCTCACGGGCGATTCGCGAACAGGTCACCGCGGCCATCAACATCATCGTCCAGCAGAGCCGCTTTCCGGACGGATCTCGAAAAATTACCCACATCACTGAACTGACGGGTATGGAAGGGGACGTGATCACCTTGCAGGATATTTTTGAGTACCGGCAAACCGGTCTGGACGAGCAAGGCCGCGTGGTCGGGCATTTCGTGGCCAGCGGCTTCATTCCCCGATTCATGAACACCCTGGAGGCCAAAGGATTCACCTTCCCCAGGGAGATTTTTCTGGAATCCTATGAGTAGAGTCGGAGCTAACATTATCCGAGGAGACGAGCAGTGACAGCCTTGTTGTTCGGCGTTCTGGCCGGTCTTTTGATGGGCGTCGGAATGTACTGCGCGGCCCAGTACTCTGGGTGGGAATGGTTTTCGCGCCGCTTCCAGGCCGATGCCGACTATGTTCATGCCACGTTCGAAAAAATGTTTTGGAACGTGCCAATTACCAAGTGTCGCCTGATTGTCCTGGCGTTTCCATCATTTGGTTTGGCTTTGGCCACCTGGGCGACCTGGGGAATCCAATGGTACGGTACAATGCTTTTGGCCCTGGCCGTAGCTGCCATCTGTTGGCGTCTGCTGCGCAACGGGGTGGACTATATCTACACACGCTACGTACGTCGTTTCGATGAACAGCTCGTGGACGCCCTGGTCATGGCCTCCAACGCCCTGCGCGTCGGGATGTCCCTGCCGCAGGCCCTGGACATCGTGACCAAGGAAATGCCCCAGCCGGTAAGCCAGGAGTTCGGCCTGGCCCTCAAGGAACATCGCATGGGCAAGACCCTGGACGACGCCCTCAGCGCCATGTCGGACCGGTTGCCTAGCTTGGACCTGGCCATCGTGGTCAACGCAGTGCTGATTCTTCGGGAAACCGGCGGCAATCTATCCGAAACATTCGACACCATCGTGTACACGATTACGGAGCGGGAAAAGGTCAAGGATAAGATTCGCACCCTGACAGCTCAAGGCAAGACCCAAGGAGTGATCCTGATCAGCATGCCGTTCGTGATGGCTTACCTGATGAATCTGGTCAATCCGGAATATATGGAGCCGCTGTTCACCACACTGCTGGGGTGGCTGCTGCTGCTGTTCATGTGTTTGATGCTGCTTGCGGGAGGGCTGTTGATCCGCAAGATAATCACTATTGACGTGTAGATGAGGTGGCACACCAAGGTCGCGATGACCGGCTACGACGGATACAATTGATTACGGGAGGAAGTTATGCATGCGTTGAGTTATCGAATTCTATTCCTGATTGGAGTGCTTTTCCTTGTCGCGTCCTGCGTTACCCCGCCCCCGCCCCCGCAGAGTACGGTGGTGATGCGTGAAGTGCCCCGCGGACAATGGGTAACCGGAGAGGCCGTCTGGTACGGTGAACTGTATCACGGGCGAAGAACCACCAGTGGAGAACAGTTCGACATGCGACTGCTGAGCGGCTCCCATACGACCATTCCCTTTGGCGAGAGGGTCGAGGTGGTCAATCCGGCTAACGGAAATTCGGTCGTGATTGTGATCAACGACCGAAGCCATCTGGATCGTGGCCTGGATCTGGCCATCAGCAAGGCCGCCGCTGAACAGCTCGGTCTCGCGGGGCAGAGGCGTTTCGCGATCAACTACATTTGGCTGGAGTAGAAGGAATGTGGTTTCTCCGCCGAACGTCCAGAGAGAAAACTCCTCCTGGCCAGACTCCCGGCCAGACTTCTGGCCAGACATCCGGTCAGGTCAGTGTGGAGGTTATGCTGCTCATGGCTGTGGTGACCATCGCTCTGGTGCTCGCGTTCTTCCTCGTCGTGCCGGGCATCCGCGACGGTTTCGTGGCCCTGGCCGAAAAAATCATCGCTGAGAATCCCTGACCAAACACTTGAAAATTCTACCTATCAATGCTCAACAAGTTCTGCCTTTGCTCCGGCAGATCGTACCTTGACCCTCACATGAGGATGCATCCGTGTCCACTTTCATCTTAATTACCATCATCGCCCTTGTCGCGGCCGCCGGATTTCTCTTCGTCCGGCAGTTTTTCTCCCGAGAGGGAGAAGCTGAACTGCTGGAGTCCCTGGGCGTGAAAACCGGACAGAGGGAGACGAAATCTCCGTTATTGCGGGTCAGCCGCCCTTTTATTCTCTATCTGACTCAGTTCACCCAGGATATAAAAATTCTGGAATGGCGCAGAAAACGGCAGCGGGAGATCCAGGCGGCGGGCATGCTGGATGAAATTACCGTGGAGGAGCTATTGGCCTACAAATTTTTTCTGGCCATCCTGTTTTTTCTGGCTCTGCTCATCTACTTTTCCGGTGCAGCTTGGTGGGTGTTCATTGTGGTTCCGCTGCTCGGTTTTTTCTATCCGGACCGCTGGCTCGGGGATAGAAAAAAAAAGCGGGCGCACGAGATCGTCCGTGCCCTGCCCGACGTCGTGGACATGCTGGCCCTGTCCGTTGAAGCGGGGCTGGATTTCGTGGCCGCGGTGAACAAGGTGGTTCGCAAGTCCAGACCCGGGCCCCTGGTTCATGAGCTGGGGCTGGTGATCAACGAGATGCGCCTTGGGGCGACACGGAGCGACGCATTCCGGAACATGGCCTTTCGGTGCGATGTCCGGGAGTTGAGTTCTTTTGTTTCCATTCTGGTCCAGGCGGATAAGCTTGGTGTTTCCATCGGCAAGGTGTTGCGGGCGCAGAGCGACAAGATGCGCACGGAACGGTTTCAAAAGGCGGAACGCCTGGGGGCCATCGCCTCCCAAAAGCTCCTGTTTCCCTTGGTTTTGTGCATCATGCCGGCGATCTTCATTGTCTTTTTCGGGCCGTTGATTGTTCGATTCGTTACGGGTACCTTGATGTAGCAAATGGGGTGGTCCGTGTTTTTCTCGCGGCTATCGACGTCGACGTATTCGTGCTTCAACACCGCCAACGGCACCCAGCTCGCCTCACGACTGGAAAAAGCCGATCGGTTGGCGGCCCGGGTCAAAGGGCTGCTGGGACGACGAGGGTTGGAGTCCGGTCACGGCTTGTGGATCGAACCGTGCAAGCAAATCCATACGTTTTTTATGCGCTTTCCCATTGACGTCGTCTTCATCGATAGTCGCCATCACGTCCTTTCCATGCGCTCCGGCTTTCTTCCCTGGCGGCTCAGTCCCTTTCTCTTTTCCGCGCGAAGCGTCCTGGAATTGCCGACAGGCATGCTTGAAGGCCGGGTGCGCGTCGGAGATCGATTGCATTTTTTCCTGAACAAGGTGGAGAAGCATGCGGCTTAGATTCGTTCTGGAAATCCTCAGCGGGCCAAAGCGTGGGGAAACCTTTGAGTTGACGCGCAAGGAAACGATTGTCGGTCGCGGCGGGGATTGCCATCTTTGTCTGGAAGACGACGAAGTTTCTCGCAGGCATTGCTCCATCCTCGTCTCCCGCGGTGAAGTGGTGCTCAAGGATTTGGGCAGCGCCAACGGAACCTTGCTCAACGGGCGTTTGGTGGATCAAGCCAACCTGAACTCCGGTGACGTGGTGCGTGCCGGAAAGTCCGAACTGCGCCTGAGCAGCCAGGAAGCGGACACCTCATCTTCGGACAAAACCCAGATGCACGCCGTGGGCAAGGTCGATGCCGTTACACATCGTCTTCGCGGATTGGGTTGGTCCTCCAAGATCATGCTGATCATGCTCGTTGCGGCCCTGATCAGCCATGCCCTGGTCGCTTGGCCGTTGATTTCCGAACAACGCAAAATGGCCTCCCAGGAAGCCTTGCGCAAGGCAGGAGCCCTGGTTACGGCTTTGGCCGCGCTGAGCCAGGAAGCGTTGCGGATTGGGGATGAAATGCTGCTGGATGTGGAGCGCATCTCCCAACATGAAGGCGTCGTTGAGGCCTATGTTTATGATCGGGCTGGACGAATTCTCGCACCGGTGAGTCGGTTTTTGCAGACTCCGACCGACCCGGCCTCACGCAGTGCCATCCTGGCCGAGGAGAGGACCATGGTCGAAGTCCAGGACGGTGTTTACGACCTTTCGGAACCAATCCGCATCTATGATGTCCAGTCCGGAAGATTCGTGAAGATCGGCACTGCCAGGATCATTTTTTCCCTGCACACCATCACCAGCCTGGAGGAAGGCGTTAAACGCAATGCCCTCATTAGTCTGATCGTTCTGCTGCTGGTCGCCGCGGCGGTAGCTTCGGCTATCGGGTACGTTACCTCGCGGCCTTTGATTACCTTGCGCGACGACCTGGAAACCGCGCTCAAAGGAGACGGAAGCAACGTCCCCGAAAAACTGGGCCTCGGAAGCTTGAACAGACTGGCCGGAAGCATCAACCGGGCCCTGATCAAAATATCCACCCTAGCCAAAGAACCGTCCACTTCGACTCCACGGTCCTCCTCGGGGCGGATGCGTCCTATCGTCGCTTCGTCCCCGTTAGGTCCGCTGGTCGACCATTTGCCGAACATCGTTGCTGATGCGGTCATGGCCGCGGATGCGGACAATATTGTGTTGATGGTCAATTCCGGGTTTTGCGAGTTGATGGGCGTCGCCCCGGATGTCCGGGGCAAGCATTTTTTTGAGGCGTTCCCGGATCAGGCCGTTCTTTCCGGAGTGATGAAGCTGATTCATCAAGCAGTGGGCGCTCCGGAAAAAATGGCCTCGGCCACCATTACGCTATCCAGCGGTGACCCATTGCAGGGGAGCGTGGCGGTCGAGATGGTTCAGGGAAAGGAGGAATTCGAAAGAGTGCTGATTGTCTTGAGCCGATCGATCAAGGAGAGCAAAGCATGAGTTCTGTTGCCGAGGATCGAACCATTGTCGCGGCTGTGGGGCGCCCGTTTCTCCAGATCGTGTTTTCCGACGGCAGGAGCTCCATTGAAGTACTGGGTTTGGACGATGTCCGCATCGGCCGTTCCAGGGACTGCGGCTTCGTTCTGGACGAGGTGGGCGTTTCACGCTCTCATGCCCGCATCCGTCTTCTGGATGGACAATGGATCATTGAAGATACTGGGTCGGCCAACGGCGTGTACGTGAACGACTCCAAAACAGCCCGGTCCGTATTGCACCATGAAGACCGGCTCACCCTGGGCAGCGTCACCCTGACCTTTCATTTGGCTGAAGCGCCTCCTGCGGAAAGCGACGACAAGACGGTATTGAAGAGAAATATCCATGTGAATCGAAGTCGGGCAACGAAAGGAGGCTCGGCCGGTTCAGCGCAAGGACGTGGCGCATCAAGGCTTCGGGCAATCCTCATCGCGGCGGGAATCGCCCTGACCTTGATAGTGCTGATTTCATTCTGGGCCGGTAACAAGTCTGAGCCCGAGCCGTCCGCGCGACCTGATCCGGGATCGGCCTTGCCTACGCCGTTTCCCGACGAACAACCCCTGGACGTCCCGGCTTTTTCCGATGCTCCTCCGCAACTGGACGCACCCGCGCCACTAGCTTTGCCTTCCGACTCCCGGACTGAAGTCTCTGATGAAAACAGAGCCCTCGCCGCTCGCTACGCCGAAGCCGGACAGATCTACTATGATTCGGGACGGCTTCCAGACGCTGTTAAGCAGTGGTCTCACGCGCTGGCTTTGGACCCGGTCAACGAGGTGACCAGGATCAAGCTTGAAACCACCCAGGAGGAACTTCTCGCTCGCGCGGATGAAGCGTATCGGTTGGGCCTGAGGAATTATCAGTTTTTGAACTACGATGAAGCTATTCGCAACTGGAACTTTGTTTTACATCTGATTCCCGACCCGGAACATCCGTTGCATCAGAACGCCATGCGCAACATGGAGCAGGCTAGGCTGCAAATGCAGCGATAGGAGTTGGGCATGAAAGAACTTTTCCGGCGCATATTTCAAGGAGCGCAACAGTGCTGCAACTGACCATCACCAAGGACGATACGCATGTCGAGACCAAGGTGCTCACGCCCGGAGTGTATTCGCTCGGGCGTCTCGACGGCAACGAAGTGATTCTGGACGACCGCCAGGTATCCAGAAACCACGCCAAGATGATCGTCTCGGATCAGAGCGTGAAGCTTGAGGACCTCGGCTCGGCCAACAAGATTTTCGTGGACGACGTTCAAGTGGACCAGGTCGAGCTTCGTCCGGGCCAGTCCGCCCAGATCAGACCGTTCACTCTGACTCTCTCCGCCCTGCCGGGAGATGACGACAGGACCATGGTCATGGGGGCCGACACGGCCCGGCCGCCGGATGACGCCACGATGATCATGGCCGCGCCGAGCACGGCTCCGAAAATGAAACTGGCGGTGACCAGAGGGCAGGACGTCGGCCTGGAGTTTTCCCTTGTCCCCGGAATCCTGGTTGTCGGTCGAGCGGACGATTGCGGGGCGCAATTGACCGATCCCATGGTGTCTCGCCGACATGCGGAGTTTGAAGTCGGCGCGGCAGAGGTCTCGGTTCGAGATCTGGGCAGCACAGTGGGGACGTTTGTCAACGAGGTCCGGGTTCAGGAGCACCGGCTACATCCCGGTGACATCGTTACCCTGGGCGGGACGGTTCTCGAATTGCAATCAGACGCAGTCCCGGTTTCCGTCAAAAACATTCCCCCATTGAGCCAAAAGATCGGGGCACGACCGATCGTCAAGGCAAAGCGCAGAGGGCGGGGCAAGGCCATTGCCTTAGGCGTGATAGCTATAATCCTGCTGATTGGCGTGGGATGGTTTTTTTTGGACGACTCTTCGGAAGCGCCCCAGCGGATTGCCGTGGAGGCGGAACAGGAAGCCAGAACCACGGAAATGGATCAAGTGCAACGTCTGGCGGCCATGAATCTGGTCAGGGGCAAGCAAGCCCTCGAGTCCGAGATGCTCCAAGAAGCCGTTGATTTTCTGCAGCGGGTGGTTATTGCCGTTCCAGATCATGAGGAAGGCATGTCGTTGCTTTCTCAGGCACGGGAACGCCTTGACGCCCATTTGGCGGAACAGCAGCGTAAGGCCCAGGAACAAATGGCTCTGGAGCAAAAGATTGAAGCTTTGCTGGTGGAGGCGCGCCGGGCTTTGGGGGCCAACGACCATGCCCGGGCCATCCGGGAGGCCCGACAACTGCTGGAACTTGATGGTGATCACGAAGAATCAAAGGATATTCTGGGCAAAGCCGAAGCAGCCCAGAGAGATGAACAGCGCCGCAGACAACAGGCCCAGGCTGCGGCCCAGAAGCTGGAGTCCGACGCCAAAAGCGCCTTTGAACGCGGCCAGGCCCTGCGGCAGCAAGGGAAGTTGGTGGATGCGGTCCGGGCGTGGGAGCAATTGCCGTCCATCGACTCCGGTCGACGGACCCGCTATCCAGCCGAGGCGGAGGTTTTGATCCGTCAGGTCAAGGAAGAATTGCGGGGACGATCCACTCCCATGGTTGAGGCTGCCTCGCGCCAAGTAGCCAGCGCCCCTCGCCAAGCCTATGATGCGCTGCAAGCGGCATTGCGGGTCGACCCGTGGAACACGAACGCCTCGGAGCTTGTCAGCGACGTCCAGCGGACGCTGGTCGGCGAGGCACGCAAAAAGTTCGACGAAGGGCTGGTTCTGGAGAGCCTGGGGGACCTGCGACAAGCTTGTGAACGGTGGCGGGAGGCCCTGGATTGGGTGCCAGCCTCGGACGAGCTGCACCAACGCATCAAGACCAAGGAGGCGCAATGTCGCTGAACGCTTTACGACGTCCGATCCTCTGGTTTGGGCTGGTGGCTCTCGTGATTCTGCTCACCGCCTGCGAGACGACCCGGGAACCGAAGCTTCCGATTCCCGAGCCCAGTCCGATAGCAACGCCAGAGTTGGTGACAGTCCCGGAACGGCTCGTTTTCAGCTCGGATGATCCGCCCTTGTCGTTCACCTATCCGGCCGTCTTTTCTCTGAAGGAACTTCTGGAAGAGTCTGGACGGAGATACGTATTGGACTCGGGCCGGAGCGCGAGGGTAGAGTTCGAGGTCCGACCGTTGATGCAGGCCATTGACATTCAGGCCCTTGGCAGAGCCCTGGTTTCCGTGGATCAGGGCCAGATGGCCGACAGCCGCGGCGCTGAGGTATTTTCCGTGTTCCAGGAGACCTCCCTGGCCGGGGAGCAGGGGCTGAGCTATACGTTCACGCTGAGGGAACAAAGCGGAAAACGCATCCTCATCCCCGTTAAGAAATGGATGTATACGGTGACCATTCTTCCCGGAGGGGCCGAGGAGGCCGGCTTTCTGGACGAGGTTTTGCGAACCGTCAGGTTCCAGGCCGCGGCTACGGAGCCTCCCTCCACACCCGGCCCGACTTCGGTTCTCGCTCCCCCCGCGAGTGTTTCTGAATCTGACATTCCGGCCATGCTCTGGTCGTTTTGTCCATATCGCTCTGAACTGGCTGGAAACGCCATCGCCCAAGGGTTGTTGCGCGAACCCTCCGAACCGCGATGGTTGGCGTTGAACGCGGAACAACAAAGCCTACGCATCATCACGTTCAACCAACAACGTCGCGCGGCTCGCGAGAAGGATGTTGAGCGACTTGCTCGGGAGGCCGAGCAGGCGGCCCGCGTCCTGGAAGGTTCTGCCCAAGCCAGCAGGGCCTTGGGGCTGGCCCTGCTGGTGAACGAGAAAATGTCCGACTCTCGCGCGGCCTTGTCGACCGCGGCGCAAATGAGCGCGGAACAGACGTACGGCCTGTTGGCCCTGGCTCTCTGGCATGGCCCCGTGGCCAGCGAGGTTGAGCCGCTGCTTAGCCGGGTCGAGGCATTGAACCCGGACATTCCGGCAATCTGGTTGATCCGGGCTTGGTTGGCCCATGTTCGCGGCGACGGCGCGGGAGCGGAAACCGCCTTGCGGCGAGCCTTAAGTATTGACCCTCGAAATACGGCGGCCTTGATCGGTCTTGGGCGACTGGAAATGGACGATCCCAGGACGCGGGTTCTGGCCGCGGAGCGCTTTCAACAGGTGTTGGGCATCAATGCCCATGACGACGTGGCTCTCTACAATCTTGCGGTAATCCGGTTGCAGGAGGCCGATCATGACCAAGCCCTGGTCCTGGTGCGTCGGCTGGTAGAGCAATATCCGCGAGATGCACCGGCCTGGAATCTGAAAGGCCAGGTTTTTCGGGCCAAAGGCCAGCACCAGGAGGCGGCCCGGGCCTTTCGAACGGCCATTGAAGCCGATCAACAATTGGCCAGCGCCCATTTTCACCTCGGCGTACTCTGCGCCGAGCAACTCGCGGACACGGCCTGCGCCAAGGCGGCCTTCACGGAGTATCTGCGACTTCAGCCGGAAGGGGCTCGTGCCCGGCAGGTCCGGGAATGGATGAACCGCAACTGATCCATGAATGATGTCGCAAATGTCAGCCCGGAGCCATGAAACATGACCCAAAACGTTTTTTCCCAAACCGTGCTGCAGTTCATGGGTCCGGTGAAGGATTTTTTGCTGGATGACGACATCACGGAGGTGATGATCAACGGCCCCGAGGAAATCTACATTGAGCAGCGGGGCAAGCTGATCAGGACGGATCGGCGCTTTACCAGCCCGGAAAGCTTGATGGCGGCTATCCGCAACGTCGGCCAGTTCGTGGGGCGAAGCATTGATCCCTCCCGCCCATACATGGACGCCCGTCTTCCTGACGGTTCCCGGGTCCACGCCATGATCCCCCCCATCGCCCGCCGGGGGCCATACATGGCCATTCGACGTTTCTCCAAGCACATGCTGGGCATAGAAGATCTGGTCCAGCGCGGCAGCCTGACTGAAGAAACCGCGCTTTTTCTGAATGCCTGCGTCCAAGCTCGCAAGAATATCGTGGTCTCCGGGGGCACGGGCAGCGGGAAGACCACCCTTTTGAACATTGTATCCGCCTTTATTCCCGAGAACGAACGTATCCTCGTACTAGAGGATTCCAGCGAGCTGCAATTGCAACAGGAACACGTCCTGCCCATGGAAACCCAAAAGGCCGACAAGCAGGGACGGGCCGAGGTGACCATCCGCGATTTGGTGGTCTGCTCCCTGCGCATGCGACCGGACCGGATCATCGTCGGCGAGTGCCGGGGCGGCGAGGCCCTGGACATGCTCCAGGCAATGAACACCGGCCACTCCGGGAGCATGACCACCGTGCACGCCAACTCCAGCCGGGACGCCTTGAGTCGGCTGGAAACTCTGGCCTTGATGTCCGGCGTGAGCATGACCCTGGCTGCGATTCGCGGCCAGGTGGCCTCGGCCATTGAACTCATCGTCCAGATCGCGAGGTTTCCCGACGGATCGCGACGACTGACCGAACTCACTGAAGTTCTCTCCCTGGACAATGACGGGCGTTATCTAACCAATCCACTCTTTTTGTTCGATCTGCGGGGCAAAGATCCGGAAACCGGGCAAGTGGACGGTTCCTTGCGAACCACCGGCAACACGCCGACCTTTTTGAAGGAACTGGAGCTGTGCGACGTGGAGCTTCCCCCGGACTTGTTCACGAATCCTTCCAAGCTTGGCATGACGTAATAAAGCCGTTGACGATTGGAAAGCGATATAGGCCTTGCAGGCTTCGTCCTTCCTGGAAAAAGGCCGGTCGGGACGAATCGCTTGATATTTTTTCAACGTATTGACCTCCTGAAAGGAATGAAAAACTGCATGGTCCATATCGAACAATTTAAAGACTACTATCTGACCAGACGCATCGGCATCGGCGGAATGGCTGAAATTTTTCGGGCCTGGAAGATCGGTGAGGAGGGCTTTGAGAAACAGGTCGTTATTAAACGACTTCTTCCGCACTTAGCCTCCAATGACGACTTTCGGACCATGTTTTTGGATGAGGCCCGGTTGGCCAGTCGCTTGAACCATTCGAACATCGTTCACGTCTATGACCTGGGTAGCCATCCTGATCAGCGTTCCGGGGCGTCGAATTATTTCATCGCCATGGAGTATGTGTTCGGCAAAAACCTGGCTGAAATTCGCAACAAGTCTCAGGAAAAAAAACTTTCGCTTTCCCTGGAATACTTGCTGCGCATCATCGCCGGGGCCGCCGCCGCGTTGCACCATGCCCATGAGCGAAAAGGCGAGTTCAACCAACCGCTGAACATTGTCCACAGAGACGTTAGTCCTCAGAATATTTTGATTTCCTACGATGGAGACGTGAAACTCGTGGATTTTGGGATCGCCAAGGCTCTGACCAAGTCCCAACATACTCAGACCGGAGTCCTGAAGGGCAAGTTGGCCTACATGTCTCCGGAGCAGGCCCGAGGTGATGCCATTGATCACCGTGCGGACATCTATTCCCTGGGCGTCGTGTTCTGGGAGTTTCTGACGGGAAAACGCTTGTTTGGTGGCGAATCCGAGGCTTCGATGCTGCGCAAGGTTCTTGATCCGCGGGTGGAACCGCCGTCAAGTATCTCCAGTCTTGTTTCCAGCGAGCTTGAAGCCTTGTGCATGAAATGTCTCGCGCCGAACCCAGAGGATCGATATCCTAATGCCATGGCTTTAAATATTGCCCTTGAAACGCATTTGCGGGAATTGACCATGTTTCCCGGTTCGTATTCGGTGCGCGACTTAATGAGAACATTGTTCGGGCCGGAAATCGAAAACGAGACGCAGCAAATGCAGGAGGAAGTCAAGGCCGTCCGGCACTACGTATCGACCGGTGAACAACCTGGCCAAGGTAGTGGGCATGATTCGGACTTAAGCGCCACGGTGATTGTTCCATCCAAGGCATCCATGCAAAGAGAGCCATCCAAAGCCAAAGAGGCGGTGTCCTTTCCGCAATCAGTTCCTGGAGGGTGGAAAACTCTCGCCGGTCTGGGTGGTGGGCTCCTGTTGCTGGTTTTGGTGTTGGTTCTGGTTTCGGGACGTCAGTCCAAGGATGTGGAGATCGTTCCCAGGGCATCGATTTCGACTTCTGAAGTGCTGGGGGGCGAACTGGAGATCGAAGATCATCGTCTGGGCGAGGTGGTGAGCATGCTGGAGCAAGGTGATGTTGACGAGGCATGGAGGATGGTCACGGAGGCCGAAGACGGCGTTCCTTGGAATAACCCACGGTGGCGCGACGTCCGTGCCTCGATAATGATCAAACAGGCCGAATTCGCCTTGAGCAATGATGATCCTGAGCAGGCTTTGTCCAACTTGGGAGAAGTGCTCGTTCACATTCCGGATTCGGCGGAAGCCTTTCTGCATGTTGGAAGAGCCCTGACGCGCCTGGAGCGTAACGACGAGGCCTTGGAGGCCTACAACAAGGCGGTTGAAATTGACCCATCCCTGGTTCTGGCGCACTACAACCGTGGAGTCCTGCTCTTGAAGCAGGGCGACCACAGGCAAGCAGAAGACGCATTCCTCACGACCTTGGGCTTGACCCCGCCCTTTGTTGCCGACGTTTTCGTCAATTTGGCCGGTACCCGGGCCAGAGCCGGAGACATGGAGCAGGCCATCGCCCATCTACGCCGAGCCGTGGCTGCTGATCCGGACCATGAAATCGCTAGGTTGAACCTTGAACGTCTGACCCAATAGAAAAAAGGAAAAAGGAGTATGCGTTATTTCGCAACATTATTATTGAAGTCGTTTGCGAGATGCCACTTGCCTTCTTGTCTGGGGCCGAGTTTTCTCTGCCCACTTCGAGATTGAGGCATATCTGGAGGACGGCGCTTCTGCCTCGATTAACTGGTTCCTTTTCATCGTGCCCCTGACCGATGACCGCGTCAAGGAGTGGCGTGTTGATCATACTGAGGAGCGGGTGCTGATTCAATCTTGCAGGGCAGGTCCGTGCGGTTCGATTCGAACTTGCAAGCGCATCAACGAATTCCATCAGAATTCAGTTTATCCACGGTACAAGGGAAATATTGCTCATGCACCTGAAATATCCACGCCCCAGCGCATGAGCGCCATGCAGATCAGCAGGGCGCCTTCGGTTCTGGAGATGCCCCAGTTGGTGCGGATGAAGAGCAGGACCAGGAGCATCATGGCGTTGAGCAGGATCATGGAAAACAGGGCGCTCTCTGGAGCGTGAAGGGGGCGCAGGAGCATGGTCAGGCCCAGGACTCCGGCGAAGTTGAAAATGTCGCTGCCCAGCAGGTTGCCCAGAATCATGTCGTTGCGGCCCTTGAGCGAGGCGGCCAGGCAGGTGGCCAGTTCCGGCAGGGAGGTTCCGGCGGCGACGATGGTCACGCCGATGGCCCACTGACTCACCCCGAGGACCAGGGCCAGTTCCGTAGCCGCCTGGACCATGATCCTGCCGCCCAGGGCTACGCCGATGAAACCAAGCAAAAGCAACAGGTAGGTTCGCCAGGCGATTTTTTCTTTCGCCTGACCGTCCTCTCCGCTCTTTTTGGGATCTCCGGGGTCCATGGTGATCCGGGCGATCTCCTTCGGTGCGCGGGTGAAGAGCAGCGCGGTGTAGCCGACAAGGCCGCCCAGCAGAATCATGCCCGACCATCTTCCCAGAAAATCCAGGTAAATCAGAGCCATGAACATCATGGTCAGACCCAGTAACAGACCTCCGTCTCTGTAGAGGAGAGTAGGGTGGGTGGGGATGGGACGGATCATGGCCACCAGCCCGAGAATCATGCCCAGGTTGAAGATATTGGACCCCAGGACGTTGGAAAGGGCAATGGCCGGCAACCCTTGATACGCGGCGGTCATGGTGACCAGGAATTCCGGCGCCGAGGTTCCGGCGGCGACGATGGTCAGGCCGATGACCAGCTCGGAGATGCCCCAGCGCCGGGCAATGGTCGCGGCGTTGTCCACGATCAGCTCCGCCCCTTTCCAGAGCAGCGCGGCACTGACCACGATCAGGCCAAGGTTGATGAGCGTGTCCATAGGTGGTGGTTTCAGGACGGGGAGTTGGCGTTGATCCAGTCTTGTTTTTCTTGCTTTGTCCGGTCCCAGGTGAACTCCGTCCAACCAGTTTCGGACGGTGATTCGGCGGGGCATTCCAGGGTGCGGGACTGGCCGGAACTGGCGACGCGGACCAGAGGAGTCTGTCCGGGGGGGCGCTTTTTCGCGGTGAAGCCGGCCACGAAGGTCGCGGCCCGGCGGATATCCTCCTCGGTCCAGATTATGCCCGGCTTGCGACGGCCCAGGGCCAGGGGACCCTGGACGTCCGCGGTCTTGAACAGCAGATCCTCGGCCTGGGCCATGCGCGCCAGGGCATCGTTATTCGCCTTGTTGCGGCCGACCATCATCCAAAGCCCGTCGTTCCAGTACTGCCGGGACATGTTGGCCAGGGCGAAGTCGCGTGGGGACGGCTCGGGGATGCGGGTCAGGACGGGCCAGAACCGTTTGGCGGATTCCTGTTCCGCCAGCAGGCAGCCGCCGGCCGGGGTGGGGATTTCGGTCAGGCCGTAGGTTTCGGCCAGACGGAGTTGGTCCTTGCGGCCCCGGCCGGAAATGGAGTGCAGCCGGGAGCGGTCCACCAGGCCTTCCTCTTCCATGGGCGTGGACGGAAGGTGGCCGGCGCAGAGTGGGCGCAGCAACAGGTCGCGGACGTCGGCCTGCTTGCTGATCAGGTTCAAGGTGTCCCGGCGTTGGGACATGGGGCGCTGGCCAAGGACTTCGCCGCTGATCAGGAACCGGGCGCCGTACTGGTCCAGCAGGGATTTGGCATGGGAGAGCATGGTGATCTTGCAGTCCACGCAGGGGTTGAGCACCTTGCCGTAGCCGAAGCGCGGGCCTTGGCGCAAGATGTCGATGAACTCCTGATGCACGTCCACGGGCCGGATTTCTAGGTTATAGATGCGTTGCCAGTGTCCGATTTTGTCCGGGTGGCCGAAAAACGGGGAACAGAAATGCAGGCCAAGGACCCGCAGTCCCTGGTCGAGCACGGTTTTCATGGCCAGGATGCTGTCCAGCCCCCCGGAGTAGAGGGCCAGGGCGTGGTAGGATTGGGTCATGCGTGTTGGGAATGGTAAAGCGAACGTTGAAGGGAATCGTTGTGTTGGAAGCCGAACCTATCCCTTTTCCCTTCCAGGCGCAAAAGTGAATTTGCGCCCGGAAGGGGAAGGGCTAAAGCCCCTTGCGTTCAAACCATCGAAAAAGCAGGATCGCGCCGACAATGAATACCGGAATGATCAGCCAATGGCTGACGCCGAGCATTTCCGGCAAGGTCAGGCGTCCGTAGTCGCCCCAAGTGTACACCGTGGACCGCAGCCAGGGATAGGCTTCGGCAAAGAGCCCTCCGCCGACGATCATCCCCAGGATGCCCCACAGCGCGTCCCAGCGCCCCTCGCCCAGGGCCCCCATGGAGGTGCCCGGGCAATACCCCAACAGGCCCCAACCCAGACCGAAAAGCAGGCCTCCGACGATGATCGGCCCGAGCATCAGGGGTTTCACGGAGAGTTTGGCCACTCCCATATCCTGAAGCAGGTACACGCCGACCATGCCTACGATCACGCTGGAAAGCATGAACTTGATGATGGTCATGTCCATCAACCGGAGTGCGCCGAGTTGCTTGTCGTAGCGCAGCACCCGCCCTTTCTGAAGCAGGAATCCGAAGAGGAAGCCGGTGATCAGTCCATAGATCAGGATGCTCATGATTTCCCACCTCCATAGACAATACGGGCCATGATCAACCCGCCGACAAAAAAACAGACCAGAGCCACAAAACCGCTGACAGCCAGTTGAAGCGAACCGCTCAACCCATGACCGCTGGGTCAGCCGTCGGCCAGTCGGGCCCCGAACATGGCCACAATGCCGCCGGAAAAGGCGACGACGGCCCGCTTGACCGGGGTGTGGCCGAAGCGTTCCCGC
Organism: Desulfonatronum thiodismutans; assembly: GCF_000717475.1. Classification (NCBI taxonomy): domain Bacteria; kingdom Pseudomonadati; phylum Thermodesulfobacteriota; class Desulfovibrionia; order Desulfovibrionales; family Desulfonatronaceae; genus Desulfonatronum; species Desulfonatronum thiodismutans. Next base: position 34,147 of record NZ_JPIK01000023.1, on the reverse strand, counting down.
CACATGTCCGGGACGGACTGCCAGCGGAACGAGCCGGAGGTCCAGGCCGAGACCAGGGACCCCAACACGATTCCCGCCAGGAACATCCATTGCCAGTCGATGCGGGGAACCACCCGGGCAAAGTACTCCAGTTGGGCGACCCGTTCCGGGCTGAACCACTGTTCGATCATCCCCGCAGTGCGCACGAAGGACGTGGACGCACCGAAAAACTGTCCAGTCAGCCAGACCGACATCACCCCGACCAGGCCGCTGAGCCCCCCGGCCAGGTATGGGCTCCATCCGCCGTCACGTTTGATCATGATGCTGCCTCCTTGATGTTCGCCAAGTTCACGGCTTGGCGTTTCGCAAAAGCCGAATGCTTTTGCGATGGTCATACCACATTCCTAGATCAGGTCCAGCCCCGTTACGGCCCAGCCACTTGTGAGCAGGTGAACAAGCGAAGTCTTACAGCACCTTTTCGGGTTGACATTCATGCCAAGGCATGTAGATTGGTCTGGCCATTCGGTGATGCCTTTTCGGGTTTTATTCCTGATTTTGTTCAATTTTGATTTATAGCATTAAGAAATTTTGCCAGGAGGACAGCTTAATGGACCGTCCATTTTGTGCCGGTAAAGCCGAAGGGCTGGAGGGAGTCTGCTCGGCTCCTGTCAAAGCCGGACGTGCTGGTGAGGACATTGCTCTGCAAATTCAAGCCGCGGTGCTTGGCGGCAAGGTCAAGCCCGGTGAGCGATTACCCAGCGAACGTGAACTACAAGTCCTGTTCAAGACCGGCCGTGGCGTGATTCGTGAAGCGTTGCAGGTGCTCAAGCACAAGGGGTTGATTGAGATCCACAAGGGGGCCAAGGGCGGAGCCTACGTCAAGAACATCGAAGTTGTCAGCATCAGCGAGTCCTTTGCCCTGTTCCTGAAGCAGAACCAGACCGATCCCATGCATCTGATCGAATTTCGGGAAAGCATGGACTACGTGATTACGGACCTGGCCATTGCCCGCGGCAGCGTGGAGCGGAAGCAACTCCTGCAGGACAAGGCCGAAGCCCTGGCCGCCGTCGCGGACGAGGCGAACATGGAACTTCTGGCCGAACTGGACCGGGAGCTCAACCTGTTGTTCGCCAAAATGGCCGAAAACCCGATTTTTGAGTGGATCATGCAGGCTCTTCAGATCGGTTTCAGTTCCATGGACAACGCCCTGTACGAGGATGCGGAATACCGGCAGTGCATCGTGGACAACTGGCGACATACGGCCCGGGAGATCGCTCGCCACGAACCCATCAAGGCTAAATCCTACATCAGCTTTCATTACATGATTTTGCGCAGGAAGGTTGAGGCGTTCCAAAAAAACGCTGCAAACCAATGAAATGTGAATTCAAACCCCAAGGAGAAACAAGATATGTCCAAGAAAACATATGACGTGATCATCGTTGGTGCCGGGACCGCCGGGAGCATCCTGGCCAACCGGCTGAGCGCGGACCCGGACCGTCGCGTACTGGTTTTGGAGGCTGGTCGCTGGGACCACAAGATGGATTTCCGGATCCACATGCCTTCGGCTTTGTCCTTCAACCTGACCAACACATTTTACAACTGGGCCTACGAGTCCGAGCCGGAACAGCACATGCACAACCGCCGGATCGCCCAGCCCCGTGGCAAGGTCCTGGGCGGCTCCAGTTCGATCAACGGGATGATCCACATTCGCGGCAACGCCATGGACTACGAAAAATGGGGAGCGATCAAGGGCCTGGAGAACTGGGACTACGCCCACTGCCTGCCATACTTTCAAAAGATGGAATACCGGCTGAAAGGCGCGGACGCCTATCAGGGCAGGACCGGCGGGCAGTACCTGACCACCCCGAAATGCGAGAACCCACTGTTCGACGCTTTTTTCGCCGCGGTCCAGCAGGCCGGGTATCCCATCACCTCGGACGTGAACGGTTTTCAACAGGAAGGGTTCGGCAAATTCGAAAGCACCACCTATCGCGGCAATCGCTGGAGCACGGCCCGCGGATATCTGCATCCGGCCCTGCACCGTTCCAACCTGAAACTGGTCTGCAAGGCCCTGACCACCCGGATCCTTTTTGACGGGCGCACCGCCGTGGGCGTGGAATACCGCAAGGGCGACAAGCTGCATAAAGTCTACGCCGGAGAGATCATCTGCTGCGGGGGGGCGATCAACTCGCCGCAACTGCTTCAGCTTTCGGGGGTCGGCAATTCGGAGCACCTCTTGTCCAAGGGTGTTTCCGTGGTCGCGGACCTGCCGGGCGTGGGCGAGAATCTGCAGGATCACCTGGAGGTCTACATACAGTGCGCGTCCAAGCGACCGGTCAGCCTCTATCCGGCACTCAAGCCCTGGAACATGCCCAAGATCGGCCTGGAATGGCTGTTCCGGCGCACGGGCATCGGGGCCAGCAACCATTTCGAGGCCGGGGGCTTTGTCCGGAGCAACAACGAGGTCGATTATCCAAACTTGCAGTTCCATTTCCTGCCCATCGCCATCCGCTACGACGGCACCGCGCCCAGCGAGGGCCATGGGTACCAGCTCCACGTCGGCCCGATGTACAGCGACGCCAAGGGCTCGGTCCGGCTGATGTCCAATGACCCGGCCACCGCGCCGCGCATCCGGTTCAACTATCTGTCCACGGAAAAGGACCGCAAGGAATGGGTCGAGGCCATCGAATGCGCCCGCGGGATATTCAATCAGCCGGCCTTCAGCGAGTTCAAGGCCAAGGAGCTTTCCCCCGGGGAGCATATTGCCACGGAAGAGGAGGTTCTGGATTTCGTGGCCCGGGAAGGGGAGAGCGCCTACCATCCCAGTTGCACCTGCAAGATGGGCTACGACGACATGGCCGTGGTGGACAAGGACTTGAAGGTTCACGGGCTGAAAAACCTGCGCGTGGTGGACGCCTCGGTGATGCCGGAAATCACCAACGGCAACATCTGCGCTCCGGTGCTGATGATCGCGGAAAAGGCCGCGGACGCGATTCTGGGCAACACGCCCTTGCCGCCGTCCAGTGTGGACTTTTATCGGCACGGGTCCGCGGTCAAGAAATAATTGGAATTTTTCAACCATCCAACCAAAGGAGAGGATCGATGGACAAGAAATTAGGTAAGTTGGCGATGGCCTTCGCCATGGTCATGATGATCGGCTTTGCCGGAAACGCCCTCGCTTCCAAGGAAGTTCGGTTCGTGTACGTGCCCTGGACGTGCGTCACGGTGAAAACCGAGGTGGCCCAGTTTTTTTTGAATGAACTCGGCTATGACGCCTCCAGCATGCTGCTGTCCGTGCCCATCGCCTATCAGGCCATGGCCTCGGACCAAGCGGACATTTTTCTGGGCAATTGGATGCCCACCATGCAGAGCATTGCCGAGCCTCATTTCGAGAGCGGCAAGGTGGAGTCGTTCTCCGTGATCATGGAGAACGCCAAGTACACCCTGGCCGTGCCCACCTATGCCTATGAGGCTGGGTTGCGCGATTTTTCGGACATCGCCAAGTTCGGGGAAAAGTTGGAGTACAAGATCTACGGCATCGAGGAAGGCAACGACGGCAACGAGGTCATTGATCTGATGATCAATGAAAACATGTTCAACCTGGGAAATTTCGAGCTGATTCCCTCCAGCGAGACGGCCATGTTGACCCAGGTCCGGAACTTTGCACGCAACCAGGAGTGGATCGTTTTTCTGGGCTGGTCCCCGCACTGGATGAATAAGATCATCGACATGTCTTATCTTACGGGCAGCGATGAAACCACCTTCGGCGAGAACGACGGCACGGCCACAGTGTACATCAACATCCGCACCGGCTTCGACCAGGAGCAGCCCAACGTGGCCACGTTCCTGAGCAACTACCTGGTGCCCATCGCGATGGTCAACGAGGCCATGAACATGCTCCACGAAGACTCTTCAGTAGAGCCCCTGGAAGCAGGTCTGGCTTGGCTACGCGCCAACCCGGAAATCTATCGCGGCTGGATGGACGGCGTGACCACGGCCGACGGTCAGCCCGCCCTGCCGGTGATCGAAGCGGTGATGGCGAAGTAGTTTTCATCCGGAAACGGCCTTTTTTTCTTTTGGCTGCGTCACTCTTCACAATTATTCGTCAGCGTATTGATATACGCTTTATCGTAATTGCTTGAGTTTATTGCCAAAAGAAAAAATTGCTCGTTTCCGGATTGAAAACTGGCTGTTTCTGCATTTGGAAAAAAATCCGGATGGAAACGAAGTAGAATGAGAAGATATAAAGGTTCACGGTTCATGGCTGGGAGGGTATTCCAGCCATCAATCCCTTGCATTCATGAATCGTTGAACCCCTGAACCCAGGATCTCCCATGCAAAAAAAAACTCCCCCCATATTCATTCGCACCCACTTCGATGCCTGCACCGGATGCCAACTCTGTCAGGCCGCCTGTTCCCTGCACGTGTTCGGCGGGTACAATCCGCGGAGATCCATGTTGGCCATTCGGCGCAAATGGGAGAACATGGCCCACATTCCGGTGGTCTGCGAGCAGTGCGCGAATCCGATGTGCCTGCGGGCCTGTCCGGTGAAGGCGATATCCCGTGATGAAGAAACCGGGGTCGTGGTCATTGACCGGGAGACGTGCATTTCCTGCGGGCTGTGCGGCCGATATTGCCCATTGGGCATGATCCATCTGGACGCGAAAAGCGGCAAGGCCTTCAAGTGCGACCTGTGCGACGGCAACCCTGGTTGCGTCCGGGCTTGCCCCACGGGGGCTCTGGAAGTGTTCGAATCGGCGAGAATCCCGGCAAGCGGCGAGGAGGGGCAATCATGAGCAGCGCAACCTGGGGCGTGATGCTCCACGCGGATCTGACCACGGGTACGTTTCAGGATGTGCTTCTTCCGGACTGGCTCCAGGAGAACTATCTGGGCGGCAAAGGGTTCGCGGCCAAGCTGCTTCTGGATCTGATTCCGGAGCGGGCCGATCCTTTGGGGCCGGACAACGTACTGCTCTTCCTGCCCGGCCCGCTTACCGGAACCCCGGCCCCGGCCATGCGGGCCTGCGTCGCGACCAAGTCCCCGCTGACCAACCTGTTCCTGGACTCCTATTTCGGGGGAATGTTCGGCTCGGAAATCAAGTACGTCGGATACGACGGGCTGATCATCACGGGCCAAGCGCCGGAACTCGTAATTCTGGTCGTGGACCGGGACGGCCCTCGATTGCGTCCCGCGGGAGAGCTTTGGGGGCTGGACACCCTGGAAACCACCCAACGGGTCAAGGATATCCTGGACGACGATGGCTTCAAGATCGCGTCCATCGGACCGGCTGGAGAAGAACACGTCCCGTATGCCCTGATCTGTTGCGAATTCAATCGTCAGGCCGGACGGGGCGGGGCGGGCGCAGTGATGGGGGCCAAAAATCTGAAAGCCGTGGCCCTCAATGGCGATCGGCTGGTCCGGGTTCATGACCAGGCCGCGTTCGAGCAGGCTTTGGACCGTGCGAACCAGGAGATCCAAGACAGCGCCGAATGTCGTGCCCTGATGAGTTCCGGCACCGCGGCCTCGGTGGAGTTTGCCAATGAGGCCGGGCTGATCCCGGCGAACAACTTCAGTGACGGAACCTCGCCCTTGGCCAAGAAACTGGGTGAAGGCGGCCAGTCCCGGGCCTTGTGGTTGAGCCGGGCGGCTTGTTTCGGGTGCCCCATTGCCTGCACTCAGATGGGTGCGGTTCGGACCGGAGCCCATGCCCAGATGGTCACGGACATCGTGGAGTACGAGTCCGCGGCCATGCTCGGGACCAATCTTGGCATCGGCGACCCCCGGGCCGTGGCCCACCTGACCAAGCTGTGCGATCTGCTAGGGCTCGACTCCATCTCCACGGGCGCTTGCGTGAGTTTTGCCATGGAGGCCAAGGCCAAGGGGCTGCTGGCAAAATCCTCTTTAGAGGATATGGCCGACCTGGATTTCGGCAGTGTCGCGGCGGTGGAACGGTTGATCCGGATGATCGCCAACCGGCAGGGCGAACTGGGGCGTCTTCTGGCTCAGGGCGTCAAGGTCGCGGCCGAGGTCCTGGGGCCGGAGGCGGAAAGCCTGGCCCAGCACGTCAAGGGCCTGGAAATGCCCGCCTGGGGACCGCGCGGTGCCCCGGGCATGGGCCTGGCCTATATGACCGCGGACCGGGGGGCCTGCCATCAGCGCGGATTCCCCGTGGGCTACGAGGCCACGGGCATGGAATGGCGGGGCAAGCCGGTCCGGGCCTTGGACCTGGAGGGCAAGGCCGAACTGGTGGCGGCCTTGCAGGACTATCTGGCGGGCACGGACTGTCTGGTGAAATGCGACTTCGGGGCCATGGGCGTTGCGCCTCAAACCTACGCCGACCTGCTGAACGCGGCCACGGGCCGCGAGGTGGAGCCGGGCTTTTTCGACGAACTTGGTCGCCGGATCTGGAACACCACCCGCCTCTTCAATCTGCGCGAAGGCCTGGACGTGTCCCAAGAGCGCCTGCCCCGGCGCTTCGTGGAGGAGCCTCTGCCCAGCGGCCCGCACAAGGGACACCGGATTACCGAACAGGATATGCAAACATTGCTGACGGACTACTACCGGATCAGGGGCTGGGACGCGCAGGGTCGTCCAACTGAGGAATGTTTGGAGCGGACCGGTGTCGTGACGGATCGTCGATTCGTGATGACGGCGTCCGGGGTTCTGAAACCGTAACGTAACTACTCACCTGCGTTCCGGCTTGTCTCGATTNNCGAGACAAGCCGGAACGCTCCATGTCTTGTCGTGAAAATGTGCTGAGTAGCTACACCGTAACAAGAGAGGTCTAAGTGAAATATGTAAAAATCGTTTTCTGGTCGTTTTTGTTGAGTGTTGTTTTTTCCCTGAATCTGCAGGCCGCCGAGCCAGGGGTTCAGGTGCGCAAAGGGCCGACGGACATCGTCAACGGCATTGCCCTGGCTGATGAAGACATCACTGTTTCCAACGAATTCTACAAAATCGCCTTTGCCGTTGGAACAACCCCGCCATGGGGCGTTCCGCATGGCTCCATCGTGGACTCCGCTCTATTCGTGGACGGAGAATGGACCGACAATCGAACCGCGTTGATCGATTTCCTGCCCCACGGCTGGTCCGCCTGGCCCAGTGAATCCCAGCGGACGCGTATCGTGGAGCAGAGCCCTGACCGGGTCGTCATCCAGATCACCAGGGACTACGACGCGAACATTGAACTGATCACGACGTATACGGTTACATCCGGAAGCAATATCCTGGATGTTTCCACGCGGATGACGAATCGCGGAGAGAAAACTTACGAAGATCTTCTGGCGGGATACTCCTTGTGTACGCTTAGCGGATACATGTTCGGCCCTTGGGGCACGGTGGAAAGAGGCTACGACCAGGTGGCCGAAGAGTGGTTTGGGGACTATGTTCTCGGGTATGACGAACACTTCGCCATGGCCGTGCATTACCCCGGGTTCACGGATTTTGCCTGGGGAACCGGATGGCGGGATCTCTACAGGAAGCAGACGTTGGCTCCCGGGGATACAGTGGATCTGGCGGCCTGGATTCAATTCGAAGATATCGGCGGTACCGCGAAGGTGATGCGTCATAACCTTGCGCTGAATGAAAAGCCTTTTGGGACGGTTTCCGGGGTTGTGCAAACCACTGAGGGAAATGCCGTCGCCGAACCCGTCGTAATATTCGAAAAGGCCACGCCGGAGGCCCGGGACATGCTCTTCGCCTGGACCGTCGGGGAAAACGGCGCCTATGAAATCGCTTTGGAAGAGGGGGAATATGCCGTCCATGCCGTGGCCAAGGGGTATTCGTTGACCGCCAAGCAGCGGATTACCGTCTCCCCCGGAGAGAACACCCTCCTCGATTTCAATGACATCAACAAGGGTGGCGAGGTTGTCCTTTCCGTCGTGGACAAGAAGACGCAACAACCCGTCGACGCCCGGATCGAAGTGGTTGAGGGTCCGGAAATTCTCGTGGAGTACGTTGGAGCCAGGACTTTTTTCACGGAGCTGGATAATCCCGGCTTGGCCGGCTTCCAGTTGGCTCAGGGCGAGTACACCCTGTCTGTTTCCAATGGCGCCGGTTTCACGGCCAGAGAGGAAATGATCAATCTGTCCGTTGTGTCCGAAGGGCGTCACGAACTGGTTCAAGCCGTCGAACAGTTGATCGACCTGTCCGGTTCAGGCTGGTATGCGGCGGACCTGCACCACCATTCGGATATTCTGGACGGGGTGACGCCCCCCAATTATCTTGTTCGCTCTCAACTTGCCGGCGGATTGGACATCGTCTTTGTCAGCGATCACGACTCCATTGCCAACAATGAACAAATCGCTGAAATGGCCCGGTCCAGGTCGGTTCCCTTCATCTCCGGGATCGAGGTTTCTCCGAACTGGGGACACATCAATGTTCTGCCTATTCCCTTGGATGGGCGGGACGTGTCCATTGATCCCGGCATCACGGCTGGAGAGATTTTTGCCAGGGCCAGAGAGCTGGACGCCTTGGTGATAGTCGCGCATCCCTACATCACGTACGGGTATTTTCACAGCGCGGAACGCGACATGGTCCCCGGCGGCTGGGACGCGGATTTCGATTTAATCGAAATCAACGGCGCCATCTCCACCAAGGATAATCACAAGGCCCTGCAACGGACCTGGGAGTTTTGGAATAACCAGGAAAAATACTATCTTGCCGGTGGAAGCGACGTCCATGACGTCTGGCGGTACCGGTCCGGCAATGCCAGGACTATCGCCCGGGTCGACGGCGACTTCACTTTGGAGAAGTATTACCAGGCCCTGAAACAGGGCAACTCCTATGTTTCCTTCGGTCCGCTGGTTTACCCCGAGCATGCCTTCGGCCAAACCATTCATGTTCCCGCCAGTGGGTTTGATTTGGGCTTCAAGACGGTTTCCGTTCATGGCGTTGATAAAGTTACAGTCGTGACCGAAGGGTCCAGGTTCAACGATGACGGTGAAATCGAGGGGTTTGCCTTCCAGAAAAACTATGACGGTGTTGACGAACAATATGTCTCCGTGCCTCTCACGCCGAAAAAGAATACGTGGTACGCTTTGATCATTGAAGATGGTCAAGGGAATTGGGCCATGAGCAACCCGATTTGGGTGAATGCCCTGTAGCTGGACAACCTTCTTGCCCTGCGTAATGAAAACGCGGTATTTCAGCCGAACTGGCTGAAATACCGCGTTTTTTGCGTGGTGCTGTTTCGAAGTACGCTTCGCGACGGAAAATCAGGCGGCATGCAGCTCTTCACGGAGCACTTTCCTGAGCGAGGACACCGTCAATGGAAAGTCGTCCAGCTCCTTTGGGCTTGCGGAAACGGCTTGCCGCAATGCGGCGTTGATCAAAGTCTGGTAGCCGGTCCCGGAGTCCTCTGCCTGTTTTCGATAATGCTCGATAACGTCGTCGTCGAGCATGATGGTGATTCTGGTCTTCCCAGGTGATGGAACGACCGGGCCGCGTTTGGCCTTGCTGAAATCATATTCCTTGCGCATGATACTGCTTCCTTTCGCCTCGGCTGGCCTTGCGCGCTGAAATGAGGCGGGTATGACGTTCGCGAGGGGTGTGAACGACGACGAGAATCCTCCCGAGAGAATCCATTCCCAGGGTAACAAACCGTTGCTCTCCTTCCGCGTCCGGGTCTTCAACGGTCAAAGCAAACGGATCCCGAAGCGCCTGTTCAGCGTCGGCAAAGCGAATTCCGTGCTTGTGAAGGTTGGACCGGGCTTTGGCCGGGTCGTATTCGACAGCCATGACTGGCATTTTATGCATATGGCATGCATATCGTCAATCTTATCTTTTTCCCATCAAGACATGCTGAGTCTCATTCTTCCCCCCGACCTGGACGCCTTGCGGATAATCCTCGACGAGGATCCGGAGTTTCTGCTTGATGCGGCCGCCATGGTCAACTGCCTGGGCACGTGTCGCCTGTGTGAGCGGCGTTTCGTGCCCGTTGCCCCTTTTGTGGAATCCCTGGAACCGCTGTACGGTGATTCCAGAAGATTGCATGCCTTGCTGCGCCACAACCAGTATATTTCCCTCTCCGAGGCCCTCTGCGGGTTTTGCCACGCGGACCCGGGGCTTCTGAACATGTTCCAAAAAATGAAGAAGCTGTGAGTTCCATTCTTCTGGTTCATCGCGGTGCACTGGGGGATTTTCTGATGGCCTGGCCCTCCATGCTCGCCCTTTGTGGGCACTTCGCGGACAGGAGCGTGTTTTGGGCGGGCGCGGGCGATCGCGTGCCCTGGTTGCGGCCTTTGGGCGTGGAGCCGTGCTCTCCTGAGATGCGACGCGGCCTGGATGCGTTGTTTCTTCGCGAGCAGTGGCCGGCGGAGTTGGGGGATGCGCGGGTTTTCTGGTTCGTGCTGGATAGCCCTCCCCCGGTTCCGGCGCATTCCCGGCTGCATGTGCTGCGCGGCCTTTCCGGGTTCGGAAGCGGTTCGACCTTGTCGCCTTGTGAAGCGTATGCCCAGGGCTTGCGCGAGCTGGGTATCGCCTGGAAACCTGGTTGGCCGGATGTTTGGCGAGAATTATTCGGATCGTGGAAAAGCGGACAAGAGAGGGCAGAGGATCGCGAGATTTTACTCTTTCCCGGAGCTGGACACCCGGCCAAGCAGTGGCCGCTTGTACAATTTTTTGAACTGGCCCGGTGGCTCCAGGGGCAGGGCCGAAGCGTTCGGTTCGTGCTCGGTCCGGCGGAGCGGGACCGGGGGATGGAAATCGCGGAGTGTCCGGTCATTTGTCCGGAATCATTGGAAGTCTTGCGGGAGCTGCTCTTGAGCGCGCGTCTGGTGGTGGGCAACGACAGCGGACCTATGCATTTGGCGGGCATGCTGGGCGTGCCGGGTCTGGCCTTGTTTGGACCGGCCTTGGAGGCGCAGTGGGGCCCCGTGGGACTGCGGATCATCGGTCTGGATTTGGCCTGTCGCCCATGTACGCGAACCGGACGGATAGCCTGCGCCGATCCTCGGTGTCTGCGGGAGATTTCTCAGGTTACGGTTCGTCGGGAAGTGGCCGCTCTCCTGGCTCGGTGAGTAGCTGAGTAGCTCTGGATGGGGGGCGGCCTTCTGAAGGTGGCGATGAGCACAAAAAAACCGGTTTTGCTTTTGGGTGGGCTGCCCATAAACAAAACCGGTTTTTGCAAAAGGAGGAAGGTATCTAGGTTGTAGCAAACAGGATGCCAAACTCATTTTGTCGGCATTTTTGGGTTAAGCAAACAACCTCGTAGAGCCCAAAACCCTGTCGTACCCTCCTTCTCCCGGACCAACGCTTCGTCCCTTCGTCCCTACGGACTCTGTTCGCGGATTGGGAATTATGGCTCAAGACGTACAAAAAATTATACCCTGAAAGCGCGAGGCTCGGTTTGTGGCGAATTCAGGTTCAAAAAATTCAACCGACATTCCAGCCGGCCTGCTCAAGCTGTTTCAACCCGATTGCTCCCAAGCGGAAAATTTTTAAGTGTCCGTCCGGCATAATGCGGACCACAGTGGAAGGCGCTCCTCCGCCCGGATAGGGCGGTTGCCGAAGGATCATGTTCTTGTTGTGATTCACCGCTTCGTCGTTTGATGGCGATGTCGAGGAAGATGTTTCAGTGATGAGGGTTGCCGTCAGTTTCGGGTCCAGGCGTTCCGGGCGGGAGGCAGCGGGTTGGCCGCTGGTGTTGGCGCTGGTGGCCGTCAGTGGGGTGGAGCTTTGGAGTGCCAGGGCCTGGGCCGTGGGGTGGGAGGTCCAGCGCACAGCGATGAAACCGTGCTGGTCCTGCAAGAGCGGCGACAGCCCTGCCCGGGCCGGAACAAGAATACTCAAGGGACCAGGCCAGAAATCAATGATCAGTCGGTCAAGAAGTGCATCGCGATGGTCCGTGACCATGGCTAACTGGCTTGGTGCGCCGATAAGCACGGGCAGGGGTTTGCCTTGAGGGCGTCCCTTGGCCTGGAAGACTCGTTGGACGGCGTCCGGCGACTGGATATCCGCGCCCAAGGCGTAAAGGGTTTCCGTGGGATAGACGACCAACTCTCCTCTGGTGATGGCTTTTGCCGCCAGGACGAGTTCCTGCTGTAGGTGTTGTCCGTTTATTATCGAGTTCATCGGGTCATCCAGGAGCAAACCAACTCCTCCATTTCCTCGGAATCAAAACTGGGCCGGTCGTAGCAGCCCCGGGCTTGGCGTTGCCGCCAAGCCTCGTAGAGGATCACGGCCGCGGCCACGGAGACGTTCAGGCTCTGGATCATGCCCTGCATGGGGATGAAAAGGTTATCCGGGATCAAGGCGTCCAGGGCCGGGTCCTGACCTCGGTGTTCGTTGCCCAGAAGGACGGCCGTGGGGCCGGTGAAGTCCCATTCCGGGAGTGGTTTGGCGTCCGCGGTCAGGCTGGTGCCGATGATCTGAAAGCCCTGGGCGCGAAGCCCGCTGATCATGGCCGCGGCGTCGTGGTGGCGAACCCGGTCCACCCATTTCTTGGCCGAAGCAGAAGAGCGCTTGCCCACCAGTGGAAAGGATTCGCGGGTATAGTACAACTGCACGCCGTGAACCCCGAAGGCGTCGCAACTGCGCAGAATGGCGGAGACGTTGTGCGGGTCGTGGATGTTGTTCAGGATCAGGGTCAGGTCTTTCTGGCGTTTGGCAAGGACTTCCCGAATCCTGTGGATGCGTTGTTCGGTGATGGAGGTTCTCATGGTTGTGGTTGCGGTTAATTTCCAAAAAAAAAGCTGGCTGGTTACATGGCTAAGGATCATGCTCCAGAATGACCACCGCCGCGGCGGTGTCCCGTCCGTGAGTCAGGCTGAGGTGGACGCGATGCGCCCCGAGCCTGGCGGCGACGTCTTGGGCCGCGCCGAAGAATCGCAGCTCCGGTTGGCCGGAAGAGCGTGAGGAGATTTCGATCTGCTGGAACGTGATGCCGTGACGGAATCCGGTGCCCAGGGCCTTGACCGCAGCTTCCTTGGCCGCGAACCGGGAGGCCAGATAAGGGACCGGCGATCCGACATGGAGCCGGGCCTGCTCGGCTTCCGTGAGCACGCGCCGGGCGAAGGTCTCACCGAAGCGTTCCCATATCCGCTGAATCCGGTCCAGTTCCACCACGTCCAGACCCAGGCCGACTATGGGCATGGAATTCTCCGCGGCCTGTTTTGGAAAGATGGCATGCTTGCGGCTTGTCAGGAAGAAAATGTCCGGATGATATCCGCCATTTCTCGGACCGCTTGGCCCAGACCGACGTGAATGGCTCGGGCCATGATGCTGTGGCCGATGGAGTATTCCTCGATGCCGGGGGTTTGGGCAAAGGGCAGGATGTTCGTGTAGTTCAGGCCGTGACCGAGGTTGACCTTCAGCCCGAAGTCCCGTGCGAGTTGGATGCCGTGAAGGATTTTCTTCAGCTCGGTCTTGCGTTCCTCTCGGCTCGACGCGTCCGCGTAATGGCCGGTATGGATTTCAATGTATTCCGAGCCGATAGCCTTGGCGGCCTGGATCTGTTCCGGATCCGCGTCGATGAACAGGCTGGAGGCGATTCCGGCGGCGTGGATGTCCGCTAGGTAGTCCCGGAGATCCTGCCCCCGGCCGATGAGGTTCAATCCGCCTTCGGTGGTCAACTCTTCCCGTTTTTCCGGGACCAGGCAGACCATGTGCGGGACGGTGGCCAGGGCAATGGCGTGCATTTCGTTCGTAGCGGCCATTTCCAGGTGCAGATTGGTTTGGACGGTTTGCTTGAGCAGGGCCAGGTCCCTGTCCTGGATGTGCCGACGGTCCTCGCGCAGATGGACGATAATCCCGTGAGCTCCGCCCAGTTCGGCCAGATGGGCGGCAGTGACCGGGTCGGGCTCCCGGCCCATCCGGGCTTGGCGCAGGGTGGCGACATGGTCGACGTTGACGACGAGAACGGGCATGGGGCGTGGTCTCCTTTCGGGTGCTTTTTGGACATGAGGCAAGGAAAAAGCGCCGTGTCCAACGGTTGTCGATATGCCAGGGGTATTGCGCTTTAGTCCAAAAGGACATGGTTGGTAAAGTGTCCGTCAAATGGACGCTTTTATTCGAGCGTCGCCTCGTCCTCGCGAGGGAAGGTCGCGGTAAGGCGGTTATTGTCTTCGCTTCTGTTTTGCCTTTGCCAAATATTTCTGTTTCGTCTTCGCATATCGTGCGGTGGTCCAGAGCGCGGCGATGACTCCGCTGATGAGGATCATGAGCATGCTTACGGTGCGCTGGACTTGCCATCGTTGGGTCGTCATCCATTCCGTGGCCCAAATAGAGCCGGATTCCTGGATCGCGTACAACAAGACCGGAACCGCGATAATTGAAGCCAGAAATCCGAACATGGCCAGCCAAAGGAACGTTTTACTCAAAAACAAGAAAAAGAGTGCTCCCTCTCTGAAGATGACCAAATTTCTCATGCGCTTGCCCATCCTGTCCAGGATGTCGCCAGCCTCTTTCATTTCCATCGTGGCTTGCCGAAAGGAACTCCCGCTGCTCAGGTCCGACTTGGCAATGCGCTGAAGAATGCGGCCTGCCTGGTTATAATCGCGGTTGATTTTGCTGATCAGCTTTGGAAAAGGGAAATAGGCGATTTCATCAAAAATGGCGCGAGCCCGTTCAATATTGTTCTGAGCTTCCTTTTTTAAGGAGGCGACGGCTTCCTTGATCTCCCGGTCAGTCTCTCTCTGCAATTTTTCGGTGACTTCGGATAGTTTGGTGAAGGACACATAGTTTTCCACTTGGCTGTTTTTCTGGAGGATCGCGGCACGTTCCTCGGTGTCCTTTCGAAACTGGTTGTCCGGCTCGAGCCACGTCTCCAGCTTCGATCGAAGTTGCTTGAGCGCATCCTGTTCCTTTTCGGCTTTTTGTATGGTCGCCGTCCATGGGCCGGCCAGGGCTGAAAGCAAGAAGGAGCGCCCGCGTTCAAGCTCGTGGTCGAAGAGGATGCGGTTGAAAATGTGCGGCTCCCGGATGATCAGGTCGGCGAAAATCGTCCAGGCTTGATCCAGGAAACCTTTTTTCGTGAGGCAAACCGCTTGACGGTAGCGGGGTTCCAGCCACTTGGAAGAATAGCGAAGGGAGTCTGAGTATGCTTCATGGGCTTGGTCGTAGGTTCCCTGGATCTCAAGCAAACGGGCTTTGATAAACAGCAAATAGCTTTGTTGCAGCGGCGTATAGCACAGATTTTGGGCATTTTTCCAATGTCCCTCGGCCTGGCGTGGATTGCCCGTCTCCAAGGCGATGAACCCCAGTAGGACATGAGGTTGGTAGCTTTTCGACGTTCGCAGGATGGCTTGCTGCATCATGCGTTCGGCCTGGGGATAGTTACGTGAGCGGGTGTTTTCCAAGGCCGACCAGACGTACTCACCCTCAGGCGGTGAGAGTTGTCGCAGTCCGTCCGGCAACTCTTTGCCGCGACTCCGCCAAACCATGCGCATCATCCGGTGCTGAGCTGGGCAATTGATTTCAAAAACTGCTTTGAGAAAAGTATGCTCCGGTCCCTCGGCCAGCAGCAGTTCCGGCATGGCGGCAAGGTTCCCGTTGCCGACGCTTTTATCCAGTTTCTTGGCGGCCTTGGTTAGCTCCTTGATGTCCATGCCCCCGACTTTGTCCCAGACTCCCGGTTCTGTGTTGAAGAGCTGCCGACTGGGGCAGTTTGGTGACTCGTGGGACTTCATGCCGCAATAAAAGCAGGGTGTTTTCTTTCCGGCGGACAGACAAGCGGATGCAGGGAAATCCACCCTGCGTCGATCAGGGGCTTCGCCGTCGGACAGCCCGATCTGGCAAAGAGAATCCAGAGGCAGGTCGCCCGCCGCATCCAAGAACGTGATCGCGAATTCGTCGCGCAGCAAAAGTCCCGTGCTGAGGGGAAGGTGAGGGGTGTCCGGGGCGAGGCGGTCCCAAACGATTGGAATTTTGGTCGGCAGTTCGTCGTTGAAGTTCAGGCCTTGAGATAGGACGGCGCAGTACAGGCAAGGCCAGTAGGCGTCCGGTTCGTCGGATTTGATATGCCCGATGGTCGCCAGGATTTCCCGAATCCAGGAAGAGAGTTGGTTCAGCCCGTCAATTTTGAAAAAGAGCAAGTTGTCTTGATAGATGTAGCGGAGGCCCAAACGATCCAGAATGGTCTTCAGGCGCATGTAAAAATTTTTCCAACGCAGAACGTAGTTTTCGTTTTCCTTGTCCTGCATGGGCCTGATGAAAAAAAACCACCCAAGATCCGCGTCCAGGGAAAACCCGGGGTCTACCGTAATGGCGTGCCAGTTGATGGACGTCATTCCGAACATTGGTGGGCGCTGTTCGACTCCCAGACCAGGGAAGGCGGACACGTGACTGATGACGTCCGGATGGACCCAGACGTCGAAGGACTCCCCTGGAGTGAGCTTTTGCTGCGCGAGTTGGTTAGAGATGCTTAATGAGAGTTCGCTGTTTGATTCTCCCAAGATCAGTTTGGCCGGCAATACCTGGCTCAGAACCGGTTCGGGGTGGACCTGGGTCCAGAGCAGCATCCGCGCCAGGGCTGGAAAAACCTGGGCGTTTTGAAAGTACCACAGGCTTTGATTGGAGCCGATGCTGATCTTGATTCCGCCGAAGCGCGTCAAGGTTTGGTGAGTGGTGCTGCCGGCCTTGTTCCGCCAGAGCACCCAGACGCCGAACCCGGACAGCACTAGACGAGGATTGGTTACTTTGGGCAGACTTTTCAAGATATCGGAAAGCAGATACATGACTTCCTCGTGAGATTCGGCGGTTCTGATTCGGCTATATGTTCAGATGACATAAGCAGCCTGGGCATGCTCGGGATCGAACTCGAAATCGGTCTCTCCGTCAGTCAATGGTGCGCTTGTTTTTCTCGATTTCGATACCGATTTCGATTTCAGAGCCAAAACCTGATACCGCCATTTTGAAGGCAAAACAGAAGGACGGAGCCTTTGTCGTCAACGAAAACCATAAGGATGGAGCATGGATATCAGCAAGACCATCGGGCAATTGAAACAGGAGCCCGGCTTCGTGGACAACGTGGGTATGGTGCTTGTGCATAACGGCACTGTTCGTAGCTGGTCCAGAAAGGACAAGCAACAGGTCACGGCTTTGGAGGTGACGCCGGATCAGGAAAAAATTCAGCAGTTGGTCCGGGAATATTCCGCCAAACCCGGCATTTTTCGAATCGTGGTTGAGGCCAGGTCCGGCTTGTTCCAGCCCGGAGACGACCTGCTGTTCATCATTGTGGCCGGGGATGTTCGCGAACATGTTAAACCTGTTCTTTCAGAGCTTTTAGAGCGGATCAAGGCCGAGGGCGTCACCAAGCGGGAGATCCCTGCAACGGGCCCAGCCACTGCTTGATCCGTTCGGCTTCTTCGGGCTTGTCGTGCTTGAGACAACCGCTGATGTAGACCCTTGCCTTTGCATGGAGTTCCCGGATCGTGGCCGTGCGTTGGGACGAAGACAGGACTTGGGTTTGCAGCAGCTTGACCAGGGCCTGGATCCGGTAGAGGTCCAGACCAATGATTTTTCTGGAAAGTTGGTCCGGGTGGCCGCCAGTCTTGTGCACCAGCCTTTCCGGGCAGAAGCCCACGGGGTGGCGGATCAGGGTTCGTAGCCAGAGATCGTAATCCTCGCAGGCCGGGAGGGTCGGGTCAAAAGACCCAACCTCTTCCCAGAACCGTCGGTCGAACAGCACGCAGGACGGACTGACCAGGCACAGCTTCAGGGCGTCTTCAAAAAACCAGCCTTCGGGCTTGGCATGTTTGGCCCTGGGATTGACCCGATGTCCTCGGCGAATCCAGATTTCGTCGGTCTGGGAAATACGCCACCCTCCGGCTTCATGGTAGGCAAGGTGGGTCGTTAGTTTTTCCGGCAACCACCAGTCATCCGAATCCAGCAGCGCCAGGTATTCGCCCTGGGCCGCGGCCAGCCCCGTGTTGCGGGCCGAGGAAACGCCCTGATTTCGTTCGTGGCGTAGAACCTGCATTCTCGTATCCCGGATTTCGTCTAATACCGATGGGGTCGCGTCCGTGCTTCCGTCATCCACCACCAATACTTCCAATGTCGTCCAGGGGCCATGACGGTCGTGCTGGGCCAGTACGGAACGCGCCGCCCGGAGCACTTGTTCCGGGCGGTTGAAGACCGGAATGACAATGGAAACCAGCATGATGCCTTCACCGGACTCAGCGCGGGCAGGGAGCTGGGTCTTGGTCAGTCAAGTTTTGACCCGAAGGCCGGATGTGAGGGCAGCGCATGGAGTTCGGCGGTTGATCTCAGGTCTCTGCGTCGGCAACCGGTTGCTTCCTGTCGGAGAGGAGGAATCGTGCTTCGATGTGGCCTACGGGAGAGACCAGTTGGACTCTGACGTCCTGTCGGTTTTCCGGGGGGAGGGTCGAGGACAAGTGTGGGGAAGCGGCGACGTCGCCCTTACGCATCCCGGCTTGGGCTATCTGGATGCCTTGTTTTTTCAACAGATGAACGAAGTAGCGTTTGACGATGGTGAAAAAGAGTCTGTTTCGACCCTGACAGCGCAGATCACAATGAACATCCGCTTCGGAGACCGCTAGTTTCGCGGCGATTTTCAGGGCGTTACGTTCGCTGAGGCTGGTGGCCATGGCGACCCGGGTTCCGTCGATGGTTTCCAGCCAGACCAGAAATGACCAGGAGAGATCGGTTAAAGGCGGCCCGTCAAGGACCGCGATAGTCGTGGGAGAGTGGGCGAAGCGCAGAAAAGTTCGGTGCAGGGCCTCGATCCCGGCGACGACCAGCGAAGATTGGGGCAGTGAACGCAACCGCGCCTCGATTCCGCGTTGGCGGCTTTCCTCGTGGAAGTTATACTCTTTCAGCAATCGCCCCAGGTCGGAAGCAGGCAGATGGCCCAGTTCGACTAATGCCTCACCGATAAGGGTGGTGGCCACGATCTGAGAAAAAAGGAGATCGTCCAGTTGTTGCGGGGTCAGGAAATTTTTTCGCAGAGCGATCACGCCGAAGGGCAAGTCCAAGAGCTTTTGCTCCCTGGTCGTTTCCCGGATCTGATCTTCACTCAGGTAACCTCGGGAAAGGGCCAGCTCGCCAAGCAATTGGTTGTGCCGTTCCTGCAAGGCCAGGGCTTCTTGGAGTTGGGCCTCGGTGATGATCCCTGCCTGGAGCAGGTACTGGCCGAAGAAAATGGGATTTGGTTTCGTCGCGGGTGTCTGCGTCATAGAAAATTGTAGGTTTTTGTAGGTTGGGAGGCGTTTGAAGCTTTTGAAGAGGATGAGCCGAGGCGTTTTTCCAGAAACGTCTTGAATTTCCGGGCTTCGACCAAGTGGGGATTCATGGCCAGGGCCTTGTCGACGAATTTCAAGGCCAAGGTCGGGCGATCTTTTTCAAGAAACGTGCGAGCCATATTGAAGATCAGGTTTTCATCCTCGCCGCTGATGATGCTCGCTTTGACGTAGTACTTCAAAGCCTGGGGATACATTTGGTTCTTACGCAGGGAGATACCGAACTGGTTGAACATGTGCTTGTGCCGCGGCTCAAAGGCCGCGTCCAGGCGAACCAGACGACGAAAGACGATGGCCCCTCGCTGGGTGTCGCCTCGGGCCAGATAGGACAGGCCGAGTCCAAACGTGGCCCGGATGTTTTCCTCGTCGATGCGCAGGGCGGTCTTGAACTCCATTTCCGCGCTGAAGGTTTCGTTGTTGCGCAGATGCCGTTCGCCGCGGGCCACGGACTTTTCCACGGCGCGCATCAAGGGGAAGACCTTGGAAAGGTAGACGTCCGGCTCGGGTAGGTAATTTTTGAGCAGATTCTCCCGAGTGATCACCTTGGCCGTTCCCGTGGGAACGAAATGGGCGTTCAGGGCTTGGATGGAAATCGTGCCGTCTTCTTCCTCAACGGCAAAGACGAGAACGTTTTGACTGATTTTCTTTTTGGTGTGCCCAAAACCCACGGTTATGCGGGAGGTGGTCGAAAAAACGCCCTTGATGCGGACGCTTTGAGCAAGAAATTCGGTGGGTGGGGTCGGATGGTGTTGCATTGGTGAAGGAAATAAGAAAAAAGTGGTGACGTGCCGCCTCGCACGAGCATCTTTTTGTAGTTGGCAACAGCGGGGGACGCAAGTGACCAGAGAAGGGAAGTAGGGGCAATTTGATCCTGATGGCCACTAGAGTCGAGGAACTTGTCGGGAACCATGGCGATTTCGATTGGAAAACATCCATACGATACTCAAATATGGAGAAATAAGATGAGCGACACCATTTTGGTGACCGGCGGAGCCGGGTATATCGGCAGCCAGACCTGCAAGGCTCTGGCAGTGGCCGGGTTTCGACCGGTGACTTTGGACAACTTGGTTTACGGCCATGAGTGGGCCGTACGCTGGGGAGAGCTGGTCAAGGGGGACATCCTGGACCGGGCCGCGCTGGATGCATTGTTCGCGGCCCATGCCCCCAAGGCGGTGATCCACTTCGCGGCCTATGCCTATGTGGGCGAGTCCGTGGCCGATCCCCAAAAATATTACCGCAACAACGTCGCCGGGTCGCTCAGCTTGCTGGAGGGCATGCTCCGGCACGGCTGTCGGCGGATCGTCTTTTCCAGTACCTGCGCCACCTACGGCGAGCCGCTGAAGATTCCCATCCCCGAAGCCCATCCCCAGCATCCGGTCAACCCCTATGGCTGGAGCAAGCTGATGATCGAACAAATGCTCCGGGACTTCGACGCGGCCTATGGTCTGCGTCACGTGGCCCTGCGCTACTTCAACGCTGCAGGGGCCGATCCGGACGGGGAACTGGGCGAGGAGCACGATCCGGAGACCCATCTGATCCCGCTGGCGGTGCTCGCGGCCCTGGGCAAGCGCGGGCCGTTGTCCGTTTTTGGCCGGGATTATCCGACCCCGGACGGGACGGCGATCCGGGATTATATCCATGTCGCCGACCTGGCCCGGGCCCATGTGGCCGCATTGCGATTTCTGCTGGACGAGGATCGCAGCGAGGCGTTCAATCTGGGAACCGGCTCGGGGCACAGCGTGCGTCAGGTCGTGGACATGGTCCGGGAAGTGGGCGGACGAGATGTACCGACCCTGGACGCCCCCCGGCGGGCCGGAGACCCTCCGGCCCTGGTGGCCGTTGCGGACAAGGCCCGGGCCGTTCTGGGGTGGGAACCGAGCCTTCCTCAATTGCGGGACATCGTTCAAACGGCCTGGGACTGGCACGCCGGACGACGATGATTGCACGCCGTTCGGGCCTGGAACCGTCCTCCTTTGGGAATGTCGTCACACCATGATCCTGAATCACCGCCCCGTGGCCGAAAGCGACTTTCACGCTATTTGCGCGTTTCCGCGCAACGAGGATGAGCTGTTCTTCGCGTATCCCAAGGCCACGTATCCGCTGACGCCGCCTCAACTGCTGGAGGCCGTCCGGCGACGCTCGGACTCCACGGTGGTGGAGGATGATGAGAACGTCGTCGCGTTCGCCAATTTTTATCGCTGGGAAACGCAAGGATGCTGTTCCATCGGCAATGTCATCGTCTCCCCGACGGCGCGAGGAAAAGGCGTGGGTCGGTACCTCGTTGAGCGAATGATCGACCTTGCTTTCACGAAATACAGGGCAGCCGAGGTGACGGTGTCGTGCTTCAACCGCAACGTAGCCGGACTACTGCTGTATCCTCGGCTGGGGTTTCAGCCCTATGCCGTGGAGGAGCGGAGTGATAAGAGTGATAGCCGGGTAGCGCTGATTCATATGCGATTGCGCAACCCAGGCTGAGCATTATCGAAACAGACAAACAGGAGACGACCATGGGTGCATGTTCCGTTGTGATTATGGGAGCCAACGGCAGGATGGGCGCGACGTTGGCGCGGTTGGCGCGGGAGGATTCGGAACTGACTCTGGCCGGCGTGGTGGAACGTCCGGGACATGAGCAGGGATTGGAGGCGCACGGTTGCGTGCATGGGGACAGCCTGGAGCAGGTGCTGGACGGGCTTGGCGACGCGGTGGTCATCGACTTTACCGCGCCGGAAGCCTCGGTGGTCACGGCCAAGACCGTGGCCAGGACCGGGCATCGGGCCGTGATCGGGACCACGGGCATGACCCGGGAGCAGACCGAGGAACTGCGCGAGGCGGCCAAGGCAGCGCCGGTGCTCTGGGCCCCGAACATGAGCGTGGGCGTGAACGTGCTGCTGCGCGTCCTGCCTCAGCTCGTGGCCTTGCTGGGTCCGGCCTATGACCTGGAGCTGATGGAAATCCATCACAAGGCCAAGAAGGACGCGCCCAGCGGCACCGCGGTCAAGCTGGCCCAGTGTCTGGCCGAGGCCAAAGGCTGGGAGTACGACACGGTCAAGCAGTGCTGCCGGGAGGGCATCATCGGTGCTCGTCCGGCCGAGGAGATCGGCGTGCAGACCTTGCGCGGC
Organism: Desulfonatronum thiodismutans; assembly: GCF_000717475.1. Lineage (NCBI taxonomy): Bacteria > Pseudomonadati > Thermodesulfobacteriota > Desulfovibrionia > Desulfovibrionales > Desulfonatronaceae > Desulfonatronum > Desulfonatronum thiodismutans. Next base: position 11,852 of record NZ_JPIK01000023.1, on the reverse strand, counting down.
GGGGACGTGGTCGGGGATCACACGGTCTATTTCCTGGGACCCGGGGAGCGGATCGAAATCACACACCGCGCCCATTCCCGGGAAACCTTCGCCCAGGGCGCGCTCAGGGCCGCCAAGTGGCTGTCCGGTCAACAGCCCGGCAAGCTCTATTCCATAGCTGACATGCTGGATACGGCGTTGTAGGGCTTGGCATCAAGAAGCGTCAGGTTTTCAGAAGCAGATCCGCCACGGCGCCCAAGTCCGGTGCCAGAATGTCCGGATGGTCGGGAGTTGTCAGCGGGTGCAGGGCCACGGCCTTTGCGAGCGGATTCGGCAGGCCCAGGTTTAAGGCCGTTTGTCGACCATGCCCCGTGAGCACCAGGGCCGCTAATGCCAGGCCCGAGGAACGGGCGAAGCGAATGTCCGCCACCTTGTCGCCGATCATGATGCTCCGGGCCGGGTCGAGACCGTACGCGGCCTGCAGCTCCTCCCACAGGCCGGGCAGGGGCTTGCGGCAGGAGCAGCCGTCGTCCGGCGCGTGGGGGCACATCACGGTAGCCGCGAGTTCCACGCCCTCCTCGCCCAGCAGTTGGAGCAAGCGCCCCTGTACGGCCTCATATTGGGCAAGGGAAAAATAGCCGCGTCCGATGCCGGATTGGTTGGTGACCAGAAAAAGGCGTCGCCCGGAGTCCATCAGGGCGCGCAGGACCGGACCGGCTCCGGGAATGAGTTGGACGCCGTTCGGATCGGCCAGATAGTGACGCTCTTCGATGACCGTGCCGTCGCGGTCCAGAAGGATGTTGTGGATTTGTTCGTGCATGGATTTTCGGTTCTTTGGTTTCGGTGCGTCGGGCTTGGCGCGTTATTCGTGAACGTGTGCCAAAGCCCTATTGGAATGCGGATGTTTCGTTGATCACCCATCAACGATCAACCGTCAATCTTCAACGAGCGAGACGTAAAACGGTGTTTTGCACTCCGCTCCCGTCAGGATGGCGTGATGTTCGAGTTGCTGTTGGTGGTCGGTCTGGCGACCTTGGTTTCCGGGCTGTGCTCGTTGTCCGAGGCCGTGCTCTATTCCGTTCCCTGGAGCCATCTGGAGCAGATGCGCAAGAGCGGAAAAAAGAGCGGCATGCTGCTCTTTGACCTCCGGAATAATGTCGAGCGGCCCATCGCCGCGATCCTGACCCTGAACACCGTGGCCAATACGGCCGGGGCGGCTGTTGCCGGGGCTTTCGCCGCCGCGCTCTTCGGCACGGAGAGCCTGATCTATTTTTCCGCCGTCTTCACGATGATCATCCTGGTCTTCGCCGAGATTCTGCCTAAAACCATAGGCGTGATGTACAATCGGCAAATTGCCGGTTTCCTGGCCCAACCCCTGTGTTTTCTGGTGGTGCTGTTCAGCCCGGTGATCTGGCTGATGGACCGGGTGACTCTGTTGATCGGGCGCAAAAAGGTTGGCCCGGACGCCACGGAAGACGACCTGCGGGCCGTGATCAGTCTGACCCGCAGGGCCGGCGCGATCAAGCCCTATGAGGAAATGTCCATCCGCAACATCCTGACCCTGGACACCAAGATGGTCAAGGACATCATGACTCCGCGCACGGTGATCTTCTCCTTTCCGGCCGAACTGAGCGTGGGCCAGGCCAGAACGTTGAAGACAGTGTGGCCGCACAGTCGCATTCCGGTCTACGAGGACGAGGACCAGGAAGATATCGTGGGAATCGTGTATCGGCGTGAATTACTGGAAGCCCTGGCCAACGACCAGGACGATCTGGTGCTGGGCAGGATGATGAAGCCGGTTCAGTTCGTTTTGGAATCCATTACCCTGGACAAGCTGCTGGTGCGCTTTCTGGAGTCCCGGATGCACCTGTTCATCGTTTTGGATGAATACGGAGGCCTGGCTGGACTGGTGACCCTGGAAGACGTGCTGGAGGAGATCCTGGGCAGCGAAATCGTGGATGAGACCGACCAGGTCGTGGATATGCGCGAGCTGGCCCGGCAGCGACGCAGCCAACTGGTGGCGAAAAAGGCGACGTCCAAAGTGTCATGACGGAAGGAACGCCCGAGCTTCGCGGCTTGTGGCGGCTTCCAGCACCGTGACGATCCGTTGGGCATAGAGGTGTTTTTTCTGGATGTGGTCGCGCCACGCGCTTCCGAGGTCGTTGACAAGGGATGAGTCCTTGTCCAGCCTCTGTATGAGAGCGTTTAGTGACGCCGGAGTTGTGAAAGCAACTTCCTGGGTCAGTTCCGGGTCAAAGATCTCCAAGCCGGGGGTGTGATCCGTGAGCAGGAAGCCTCCCGCGGCCCAGACGTCGAAATTGCGCTGGGTCAGCCCGTGGGGCAGGAGCAGGCTGGTCAGGTTCAGGGTGACGCTGGCTTGGCGATAGATTTGGGCCAGGGGGCCGTAGTAGTCCACTTCCGGACGGACGTCGCTCCCTTTATCAAGCAGGTCGTTCCAGCCCGTGTCTCCGAAAACGGTCAGATTTCCATCCCGGCCCGCTGCCTGAAGATAAGCCGTGCGGCGACGGCGGTTGAATTCTTCGGCGGCGAATCCCACCTTGCGCGCCCCTTGTCCGGGCCATAGGGGCGGGAAGCGCAATTGTTCCCACCACCAGGAAAAGTCAGGGCGCCCGCCCTGGGCCATGAAGGCCGCGGCCCTTGGCTCCAGATTTTCCGGAACCGCGCAACCGGCGAAAAAGCGCTCTTTTCCCGGAAAGGCCGAGCGTCCGACGAACACGACCCTTTGTCGAAGTTCGGACCAGTCCCCCTTTGGGGCTGGAGGGGGGGCCGGATTCAGAAAATGTTGGGCCGCGGCCAGGGGCAAATGAAAAACCTGGGTTGCGCCGTGATCCGTCAGAGGGGAAATGAACCAGTCGTCCGTGACGAACAACCGGCACTGTTTCCAATAGGTCGAGCGTAACCCGGTTAACAGGTGAAACGGGTTGTCCACGCACCAGACGCAGATTTGAGCCCCGGCTTGTCGAAGCATTTCGTGGCTTTGGCCCAGAGGGTCCAAGCCCTGGAAATTGACGCTGAAGAACAGGTCCGGTCGCTGTTCCCGCAATCGTTCCAGGACTTCTCGAGGCGGCATGGATTCCGGAACCGATCGCACGACCAACCCCTGGGAGGTGAAGGCTCGGGTCAGTTCGCGGGCCAACAGCCTGTGCTCGGAAACGGGCAACCAGACAACGTTTTCGTCCTGGGCGGTTGGAGGCGGAAGGCGTCGCAGGGCGATCCGGGCCAGTACCGGGGACCAGAAATCCGGAAAAAGGGTCAGGCCCGGCCCGTAGAACAGGATGGTCCTGGCGATCAGGTCCGGATCGTCCAGGTCTTGGGGGGTGAGGGGCCGCCACCGGGCGGGTAGGGCGGCACGGCGACCGGAGGGCGTCTGGTGTTGCACTTGGCGTTGCAGCTCCGGGCACTCCAGGTAGGCCACGTCGCCTTGATCTCGAAGCAGGTCCACGACAACGTCCGGATCCGGCCCGATGCCCAGCAGGAGAACGCCGGAGTTCGCGGCCTCGTCTCCAGCGTAGAGTATCCGATACTGTTTTGGATCTCCGGGAAGGGATTTGCGGCGTCCGAAGTGGTCCAGAACCTGAACGCGTTGAGGGCGTATTTTTCGGGCTTCCGTCGGTTTGCCGGTCATTGGGGCGCTTGGCTCCGGAGCGGGTTTAAGGTAAACTGCCCGGCGGAAACAGAGGTGGGCAGGATGAAAACGTATCGGGATCATTATTTTCAACGGGCCAAGCAGGACAACTATCCAGCCCGTTCAGTGTACAAGCTCAAGGAAGCGGACAAGCGGTTCAAGCTGCTGCGTCCCGGTCTCAAGGTGCTGGATCTGGGCGCGTCGCCGGGGTCGTGGTCGCTGTACGCCGCCGGGAAAGTCGGCCCCTCGGGCCGTTTGCTGGCCCTGGATCTGAATCCGTTGACCATCGAGCTCCCCGAACAAGCGCTGTTCATGCAGGGCGACGTTTTCGACGAGTCCGGGGACGGCTATCGCCTGATCCTGGAAACAGCCCCGTTCGACGTAGTGCTCAGCGACATGGCCCCCCGCACCACGGGCGTCAAGTTCGCGGACCAGGCCCGCTCCCTGGACCTAGCCAGCCAGGCCCTTGCACTGTGCAAAGCCTGCCTGATAAAGGGCGGCTCGTTTGTGGTCAAGTTCTTCGAAGCCCAGGAAGCCAAGCAATTGTTGGATGAAATGCGGACCGTCTTTTCGCGGGTGCAAGGCTTCAAACCCAAAAGTTCCCGGGCGGAAAGCAAGGAAATGTTCTACATCGCCACCGGGAAGAAATAGGTAGACAGCGAAACGAAACTACGGTCGGTTTGGTGCCGTTTCGTGCTCAAAATTTGTCCATCCTTCCGACAGATCAAGAAATTTTTCGAAATACCATCACAACTCAATCGGTAATCAAGGATACTCTATGGCAGGACACAGCAAGTGGAAAAACATCCAGGCCCGTAAATCCGTTCAGGACAAAAAACGGGGCAAGGTCTTCACCAAGGTGACCAAGGAAATCATGCTCGCGGCCAGGCAGGGCGGCGGAGACCCGGACATCAACGCCCGGTTGCGCACGGCCATCGCCGCGGCCAAGGCCGTGAATCTGCCCAAGGACAAGATCGACACGGCCATGAAAAAAGGGACCGGCGAACTGGGCGGCGAGGCCCTGGACGAGATTACCTATGAGGGCTACGGGCCGGGCGGGGTGGCCATTCTCGTGGACGCGGCCACGGACAACCGCAACCGGACCGTGGCGGACGTTCGACATATCTTTTCCAAGAACGGCGGGAACCTGGGCGAATCCGGCTGCGTGGGCTGGATGTTCGACAAGAAGGGCCTATTCACTTTCAACCGGGCCGACCATACCGACGAGCAACTCCTGGAGATCGGCTTGGAAGCCGGGGTGGAGGATATCCGCGAAGAGGGCGACGTCTGGGAGGTCAGCACGTCTCAGGAGCATTTCCTGGCCGTGCAGGAGGCTTTCGCCGCGGCCGGACTGACCCCGCTCAGCGAGGAAGTGACCATGGTTCCCCAGAATCTGGTTCCGGTGGACGTGGAGACAGGGCGCAAGATTGTCCGGTTGATGGATGCCCTGGAAGACTATGACGACGTCCAGAACGTGTACGTCAACTGCGACTTTCCGGAAGAATTGATGCAGGATGAGTAATCGTCCGGGGGCGGCTCCCGTGCCAATGCTCGTACCTGGGTCAGGGAGAAAGGGTTGATCGTCCTGGGGATCGACCCCGGTTCGCGAATCACCGGATACGGGCTGATCAACGAGGTTTCCGGCCGCCTGTCCCTGATCGACGCCGGGACCATCCGAACCACCACGGATGCCGAAATGGACGTCCGACTTGGCCAGATTTTTTTTCGACTCGTGGAAATCATTTCCCAGCACCGGCCCGCCGACAGCGCCATTGAAAACGTGTTTCAGGCCCGCAACCCCTCTTCCGCGCTGAAGCTCGGTCAGGCACGGGGCGTGGCCATCGCCGCCTGCGCCCAGGGACGGGTTCCGGTGTTCAGCTACGAGCCGACCATGATCAAGAAGAGCATCGTGGGCGTGGGCCGGGCGGAAAAATCCCAGGTGGCCTTCATGGTGGCGCGGCTTTTAGGAGTGTCCAAACCGGACTGGGCCGTGGACGCCAGCGACGCCCTGGCCGTGGCTATCTGTCACGTCAACCAGCAACGCTTTTTGCGTCTGGCCGATGGGAGCCGGAATCATGGCTGAACGCCAAACCCGTCATCCCAGCGAAGGCGGGTATCCGGAGCATGCTCGCTTGGTCGTTGAACAAAAACAAGGTTGCTGCCTTTTTTGGCGATTTCCTCGCCGAGCTTCCCCTCTTCTCACCCGTTCGAGGTACGCGTGATCGGATACCTGCAAGGCCGGATTCTGCAAAAAACTCCCAAGGGCTGCATTTTGGTCACCTCCGGAGGGGTGGGGTACGCCCTGGTTTTGCCGGTGCGGGAAATACAGAATCTCCCCGCCCCCGGAGACGAGGCCGCCTATTTCGTCTATACGCTGGTCCGTGAGGACGCCTTGGAACTGTACGGCTTCGCGACCTGGGAAGAGCGGGCCGCCTTTGAGGTCATGCTGAGCATTTCCAAGCTGGGTCCGAAAACCGCCCTGGCGATTCTTTCCCACTTCGATCTGTCCTCCTTGCGGGAAACCGTGGCCAAGCAGGACGGCTACTCTCTGGCCAAGGTGCCGGGGATCGGCCAGAAAACCGCCCAGCGCATCCTTTTGGAGCTGCAAGACAAACTGAAGATCCTGCCCGCGGCCCCGCGCCAAGCCGAAGCGGCCTCCGGCCCATCCTGGGTCCGGGGCGACATCTTGGCCGGGCTGGTCAACCTCGGGTACTCCGAGGCCGAGATCGCGCCGCTGGTGGACGCGGCCTTGCGGGACGAACCAGACTTGGCTCCCGGCGAGGTGATTCGGGTTGTGCTGAAGGGAATGGCGTCCAAAAAATGAATTCGAGATCAACCCGACACAACGGTGACGGCTCCCGGACCGGTTTGCGATGGTTTCGGGGCGACTATGGAGAGGCGCGGCAGGCGCGCAAAGAAGCTCTATGACCCAGGCTCAAGCGTTGTCCCAAACATTGCCCGTGGAAGAGACCATCCGTCCAAAGCGACTGGATGACTTTATTGGTCAGGATGATCTGCGGGCCAATCTGCGGGTTTTTCTGCAAGCGGCCCGTGATCGCGGCCAAGCCTTGGACCATACCTTGTTTTACGGTCCTCCAGGGCTGGGTAAGACCACCCTGGCCCAGATCATGGCCAACGAGCTGGGCGTGAATCTCGTGACCACATCCGGTCCGGTTCTGGAGCGCAGTGGAGACTTGGCCGCCATCGTAACCAACCTGGGGCGTCAGGATCTGCTGTTCATCGATGAAATTCACCGGATGCCGGCCAGCGTGGAGGAGATTCTCTATCCGGCCATGGAGGATTTCAAGCTGGATCTGATCATCGGTCAGGGGCCGGGCGCGCGTACCGTGAAGATCGATCTGGAACCCTTCACCCTGGTCGGGGCCACGACCCGCCTCGGCCTGCTGACCTCTCCGCTGCGGGATCGCTTCGGCGTGATTTCCCGGCTGAATTTTTACAACGAGGCGGAGTTGGCGACCATCATCCGGCGGGCCGCGGCCCTGCTGTCCGCGACGATCACCGACGACGGCGCATTGGAGATCGGCCGTCGCGCCCGAGGCACGCCGCGGATCGCGAACCGCCTGTTGCGCCGGGTTTGGGATTTCGCCTCGGTGCAGGGCGGCATACAAATCGACGCTCGACTGGCCCAGGAGGCCCTGGGCCGGATGGACGTGGACGCCCACGGCCTGGATCAGATGGACCGGCGCATTCTCAGCGCTCTGATCAAGCAGTTCCAGGGCGGTCCGGTGGGGGTCAAGACCCTGGCCGTGGCCTGCTCCGAAGAGGTTCGGACCATCGAGGACATCTACGAGCCGTACCTGATCCAATGCGGGTTCATCAAACGCACGGCCCGCGGCCGCGTAGCCACGGCCCAAGCCTTCGCCCACCTCAAGGAACGCGTCCCTCAAGCCTTCGCCGCTCGGGAGCAGGGAACGCTGGATTTTGAATAAAGGAAATTCATGTCTCAAGCCCGACTCAATGTTCGCCTTCTGGCCATGACTCCCGACGCTTTGTCCGTGATCTACGCCGCGTTTCGGCAGTGTTACAGCCCTGGATACGTGGGCGATCTCTGGCCGAGGCTGGTGGGAGGGGAGGTGGACCCGGCGGAGCAGGCCCGTTTCGTCGCGGACGTGATGGAGTCCGGCCATCACAGCCCGGTGGAGCACGTCAGCTTCACCTTTGCCGTGGAAGGGGTTTCCCGGGCCTTGACGCATCAACTGGTGCGTCATCGGCTGGCCTCCTATTCCCAGCAAAGCCAGCGCTACGTGAACGAGAGCGGGTTTGAGTACGTGCTGCCGCCCCAGATCGCCAAGATTCCGGAAGCCAGGGAACTGTTCGAGGAATTCATGGCCCGGACCGCCCAGACCTACGGGCGCTTGCGGGAACTGCTCCAGGCCCATGGTCGCAAGGGGGCCAAGGCCAACGAGGATGCCCGGTTCGTTCTGCCCCAGGCCGCGGAGAGCAAGATCATCCTGACCATGAACTGCCGCAGCCTGCTGCACTTCTTCGCCCTGCGCTGCTGCGAGCGCGCTCAGTGGGAAATTCGGGCCATGGCCAAGGAAATGCTGGTTATTTGCCAAGAGCAGTTGCCGGTCGTGTTCCAGCACGCCGGGGCACGTTGCGTCGGCCTGGGGTACTGTCCCGAAGGGGAGCGCTTTACCTGCGGCCGCTATCCGTTGCAGCCGAAGCCGTCGCAATCCGGAAAATAATCTTACTCCCCTCGTTCGTCGCCTTCATTCCGGCCGTCTTTTACTTCAAGAGTTTTTTTCGCGCATTGCTGATCCGGGGCGTTGCACGGCTCCAGCAGGTAGCGCAACTGGGCCACGGATCGTCCCGTCCGCTGGGCCAGTTCCTGGAGAGCCTCGAATTCCGGACGTTCGTATCGCCGGCCTTCTATTTCCGCTTGTTTAATCGGCAACTCGCCCAGGGACGTCTCGGCCACGGTCTCCCGTCGGGGCAGGACGACTCGTTCCATGCGTTGGCGACGTACGCCCAGGGTTAGTGTCTGCCGAAAAACGGCCTGCTGCACGGCGGCTGCGTGTTCTGGTCGGCAGAGCACCTGAAGCTGACCGCCCGGACGGTTTTTCTTCATCATTCCCGGAAGAAACAGAACATCCAGCGCCCCGGCCTGGAACAACGCCTCGAAACAGCCCCCCAATTCCTCTCCGGTCAGATGGTCGATGTTCGTGGAGAACTGGACGATCTCTTCCGTGCGCTCCAATCCCGCGTTCGGCAATCCTTTCTCATTGCCTGAAAGGGAAGGGGAGTAGAGCAGGCAGCGCAAAGCGTTGGGCTGGGCGGGCAAGTCCATGGTGCCGAGCCCGATGCCGCATTGCAGCAACGTGCCCTGAGGTCCGGGACGAAATTCGTCCGCCAATTGGTCCACGAGCAGGGCCCCGGTGGGGGTGATCAATTCCACTGCGTGGTCCGTGCTGAAAACGGGTTTGCCGTGGAGCAGTTCCACCACCGCCGGGGCGGGCAAAGGCAGGAGACCGTGGGCACAGCGCACCTGGCCTCGAAACCAGGGCAGCGGTCCGGCATGCACGGTGTTTATTCCCAACTCGTGGAGCCCCCAGAAAGCCCCGACCACGTCCACCACGGTGTCCACGGCGCCGACTTCATGAAAGTGGATGTCCGACGGGTCGACGCCGTGAACCTTGGCTTCCACCTCGGCCAGCCGCTCGAAGGCCCGCCTGGTGCGTCGGCCCACATCCGGAACCAGGGGCAAACCGTCCAAAAGTTCCAGAATTTCCGGAAGACGGCGTAAAGGCTGTGCGGTACTCGACCGTACTTCCAATCGTTTCCCGGCAAGTCCGCACCTAACATCTTGCACCGTGCGCAGGTCCACATCCATTCCGGCCTGGTGAAAAAGCCGTTCCAGGGCAACGATGTCCAATCCAAGATCAATCAAGCCGGCGAGCAGCATATCGCCGCTGATCCCGCTGGGGCAGTCCAAATACAGTGCTTTCATGGTTTCCTTTCACAGGCTGAACTGATATGTCGTTTCATGTGGTTGATGTCGGTCTTTCGCCATGAGCCGGGCGCGTCGAGCGGTTCGCGTCGCGACGACGACCCGGCGATCCGGGCTATAACTGAGTGTTGTTTTTTTTGTCGGCAGTCCGTTCAAAAACCCCAAGTACAAGGAGCATAAAAAGCTACCGGACACGTCCTGTGTCCGGCCCTCACGGGCTGTGGCTTCGCCACATTTTCGATTTGCCGTCCTGGCAATCGAATCAAGGTCGAAGCGTATTTGTGATGCGTGAGAGTTTGAATTTTTTGCTGCGACGCAGCAATTTGGAGTTTTTCAACGGCTGTCAATGTCTCATCTTCCAAGGAGGAACCATCAATGCTGATCAGTGATTGGATGACCAGGGAGGTCATTTCCGTGGAACCGGACGTCTCCATGATGAAGGTTTCCAAGATCATGAAGGAAAAGCGCATCCGTCGCCTTCCCGTGGTGGATGCCGACAAGAAATTGCTTGGCATCGTCACGGACCGGGATATCAAGGAAGCCTCGCCATCCAAGGCCACCACCCTTGACATCCACGAGCTCTACTATCTCCTTTCGGAGATCAAGGTCAAAGATATCATGACCAAAAAGCCCTTCACCGTCTTGCCGGAGGACACCATCGAACGAGCGGCCCTGGTCATGATGGAAAAGCGGGTCGGCGGCCTGCCCGTGGTCGACGCTCAGGGCAAGATTGCCGGGATCATCACGGAGAGTGACATTTTCAAAGTACTGATCGCCATAACCGGTGCGCATTTCGGCGGCGTTCTACTGGCCTTCAAGCTTCCCAACACCGAGGGCAGTCTCAAGGAAGTGCTTGAAGTTTTGCGTCACGAGCAAGCCCGGATCATCAGCATCCTGACCTCCTACGGCCAGCAGGAGGAAGAAGGTTATCGGCAGGTGTATGTTCGGATTCAAGATCTGGAAAAGAACGTCCTGGACGCCTTATTGGAAAAATTGAAAAAGCAATTCGACTTGCTGTACTGGGCGAGAGAGCATTTGCATCCAGTAAAATAAAGGGTGCCGAGATCACGGAACATCTGACGGCTATTGAGCCGGACGAGAGCTGTTGCAGAGCAAGAAAGGGCAAAACGCCAACGCATCGTCGGTGGTTTGATGGACAACGTCTCCAGCGGGAGAGCATTCACGCCGATACAAAATCAAGGGGGGCTCGACGGTCAAACCGGGCTTGCCTCCTTTTCTGGCTTCCAGCAAAAGCAAGGAAGCCGGTTTGTCTTGGTGGGGATGGACCAGACGCAGACGTTTCGGCGCAAGCTTGGCATCCGCGAGATGGTTGAAGAGCCGTGGGAGGTGTTCCGGCAGGTGGACCAGGTAGAGCCGCCCCTTGGTCGTCAAAGCCCGTGACGCCGCTTCAAGGAAAGCCTCGGTGCGCGTTTCGGTTTCAAACATCGCGGATAGCTTTGCCGGGTTGGAGGGCATGCGTCCATGGCCGGTCGGCCGATACGGAGGATTGCAGAGCGCCGCGTCAAAGCCGCCTGGGCGGAATCCCGGTATTTCGTTCGTGGCCGCGACATTGCCCAACACCGGGGTGAAGTGGGCCGGAAAATCGAGTTTTTCGGTGTTGGCTTGGGCCGAGGCGACCATCTCCGGGTTGTTGTCCACCCCGAGGATATGAAACGACTCCCCGGTGGAACGATCTTTCTGGCCAATAAGAAGCAGGCCCAGGCTGATCACGCCGCATCCGGTCCCCAGATCAATGACGTTCCGATGTTGGCGACCAGCCGCGAAACAGGCCAGCAAAAGGGCGTCGATGGAAAAACGAAAGCCTTGCTCCGGCTGGACCATTCCTCGTGGAAAGGAGCGGCGATGCGGATTGGTGTCGGCTTGGAAGCTCATGGAGCCTTGATTGCTTTGCCTACGGAATCGTAATGGGCGGTTTTGTCGGATCGGTATTCAAGAAACACGGAAATGTCAGGAACAGCTTGTGTGGGCGTGCATCAAAAAAGGGCAGAGAAGATAGCTCCTCTGCCCCTTGAAATTCTGGTGGAGACGGGGGGATTCGAACCCCCGGCCTCTGCCTTGCGAAGGCAGCGCTCTCCCAACTGAGCCACGCCCCCTATCCGATAAAGAAGAGTGAACTCCTATCAATTGGCCTGAGATTGGTCAAGTTTCTTCAACTCAGCTAGCGACAAATCCCTTGTCTTCTAGCGTTTCGATATGTCATTGTTTCATTATAATTTACTCAACTTTCGGGGTTGC